>DATCVD010000700.1:0-2143 GCA_036567125.1 Pyrinomonadaceae bacterium
GGCGCTGGCCGCGGCGGCGCTCGCGGCCGGCTCCCTGTGGCTGGCCTACAACCCGGCGCAGTTGAAGCTCGGCATCGCCGCCGTCGCCTTCGCGTTCGCGGCCACCATCGCGCTGCTCTGGAGCTACGACGGCGCGCGCTCCATCTACCTCGTGCTCGGCGCGATCTCGGCGGCGCTCGTCTTCGCCACGAAGGAGACGGCCTTCATCTCGGTCGGCGTGATCCTGATCGCGTGGGCCTCGGCCGAGATCGCGCTCCGCCTCCCCCTGCTGACCCGGCTCGCGACGATCTGGGCGGTCTCGGCGTGCGCGGTGATGTTAGTGCTCTGGCTGTTCGGCGGCTCCGCGTTCCTCTTCGAGAGGCTCGTGGTGGCGGCCGTGATCGCCGCGCCGATCACTTGGGGCGCGGCCGTCCTGCTGAAGCTGTTCGGGGGGCGCGACGGCCGGGCGCAGAAGGCGAAGAAGGGAAGGGACAAACGTGCGGCGCGCGGTGCCGAGGCGGCCGGGGGGCGCGACGCCGAGGCGGCCGGCCCGCAGCCGCTGCGGCTGGTCGAAAGGTTCGGCGGCTGGGCGCGCGTCGCGCTGCTCGCGGTCGTCTCGGCGGGGCTGTTCGTCTTCGTCAACGTCCTCTACTACTCGTCGTTCTTCACGAACCCGAAGGGCGTGGGCGCGGCGATTGAGGCGTACAAGATTTGGAAGAAGACGGGCGAGAGCGGCTTCCACGGCTACCGCTGGCACAAGTATTTGCAGTGGCTCGTGGCCGACTGGAACACTTGGCAGGTGGGCGAGGAGCCGCTGCTCGTCGCGCTCGCGGGCCTCGGCCTGCTCTGGGCGCTGTGGCGCACGCGCCCGCGCTTCCCCCTCTTCGCCGCGCTCTGGGGCTTCGGCCTGCTCGCGGCCTACTCGCTCATCAAGTACAAGACGCCGTGGCTCGTCCTGAGCATGCTGCCGCCCTTCGCGCTCGCCGCCGGCTACGCGCTCGACCTGATCTACCGGCGGCGCGGGTGGCGCTATCCCGCGTTCGCGGTGCTCGGCCTCTCCGTCGCCGTCGCCGCCTTCCAGTCCTACCGCGTCAACTTCGTTCACTACGACGACGACCGCTACCCCTACGTCTACGCCCACACCAAGCGGCAGTTCCTCGACCTCGTCGCGCAGATCGAGCAGGTCGCGGCGCGGACGGGCGACAAGTACAACGCGAGCCTCAACATCGCGGCCGAGAATCAGGAGTACTGGCCGCTGCCGTGGTACGTGCGCGACTTCAAGCGCGTCGGCTACATCGGGCGCGTCACGCAGACGAGCGACGACATGGTGCTCATCAAGGACAAGCAGATTCCCGAACTCGAAGCCGCGCTCGGCTCGCGCTACCTCCGCGTCGGCGACGTCTACGATCTGCGGCCCGGCGTCAAGCTCGTCCTCTACGCCCGCCGCGATCTCGTCTTCTGACCGAGCGGAGCTAGGAGCTAGGAGCTAGGATTTAGGTTTTGAAATTTGTCCTCCCTGAATCCTAGCTCCTAATTCCTTATTTGTTGACAGCCCCCGGCGCGGGTGGTAAGTTCCGCCGCAAGTTCAACCCGACCACAGGCAGTCCGTTCAGGCGAGGGCGACGACCCCCGTCGTCGCCGCCCGCACTTCGTTCCTAAACCCCCGACTGCCCGACCCCCGACAACTTCGCCCCCCGAACCGTCATCCGTCCGTTCGGCCGAGACCTCGTGCGCGCCCGGCCCGCGCCCCGCTCCCGTTCAGCCGGGGCAACGAATCTACAACGCATTCGTAATCGAAAGATCGTTTGACTGGGCCGCGCCTGAGCCTGTTTCTCAAGTTCTCCTCAACCGGCCGGGCCTAGTCTGAGTGCGTTAACTCGAAACAACCCGCGCCGCCAACCGACTGTGACGGCCCGCCCGGCAATTTCGGATCGCGATTGGTTGATCGCGCCGTTTTTCCGCATCGCCCGACAGCTTTCTTGCCCCGGGAGGACACCTCAATGTTGAAGCGCCGAATCTTCTGGACGGCGGCGGTCGCGCTCGTCGCCTTCCCCGTGGTCGTGCCCGCACTCTTCGCGCCAGCGGCCGACGCCGGCTGGCGCGGCTCGGATTTCATCGCGCCGAAGGACGGCGCGCGCCGTCCCGCGGAGAAGGACGTGCGCTG
>DATCVD010000701.1:0-2366 GCA_036567125.1 Pyrinomonadaceae bacterium
TGAAAGGTCTCCGGCCCTTCGGCGTGGCCGTCGTCGATGAGGGGTACGGTGATCGTCTTCGCGGTCTCGCCGGGGGCGAACTGGAGCATGCCGACCGCGGTGGCGAAGTCGCAGCGGGCGAAGGCGTTGCCCGCCGCGCCCGCCGCGTCGGCGCAGCCGACGACGAAGGCGTCGAGGTCGGTCGTGCCGTAGTCAACCGTGAGCACGCCCGACGTGTCGCCGGCGCGCGCGACCGTGACGGCGGCACGGCCACCGCCCTCGTTGACACTATAGGCGGCGGCGCTGAACTGGAGGGAGCCGGAGTCGGCCGCCCCTCCTATCTGAACCGTCGACGTAGCCCCGGCTCCCGACGCCTTCCCGTCAGACGGTGTTACTGTGCAGGTGACCCCCTGCCCGGCGAGTGCCGAGTTTTTCGGGATGGCGTCAGAGAGCGCGGCGCTCGTCACGTCACGAATCTCCACCCCGTTAACGAGCCACTGATACCTGTAGCGCACGATGTCGTAATCCGGGTCCTCGGCCACCAGCGACGTTTGCACGCGGCAGAATATTACGTCGTTCGGGGCGGGCGCCGCGGGCTCGAAGCTGAGCGCCACCGGGTTAGGGGCGCGGTTGACGATCCCAGCGGCGGAGGAGACCACGTCGAAAGGAGCTTCAGCCACCGTCTGGCCGTTGATGTCAACCAGCAGATGCCATCTCCCGGCCTCCGCCAGATTCAAATTATAAGAGAACCTGTAGAAGGCAGTGCGGAAGAAAGTGCCGTTAGTAAAGTTGCCCGAACTGTCGAAGGCTGTCGCCCCTCCCGGCTCGCGGAACCTGATACGGTAGTTGCTCGTGGCGGGCAGGCCGCGGACTGTGAGCCTGAAGTGGACGGTGCGTTGGCCTTGGAGGAATGTTCCGGTGCGGGTGGCTTCGTCGTACGGGGGGAAAGCTGCCGCGCCCTCAAAGGGGTCATTACTGAGGATGAGGTCACTTGCGTAAACTCCCCGGCGGATCGGCTGCTGCTGCACCCAGTTACTCGTGCCGGCGCGGCACGGGCCGGCGTAGGGCTCGTAAGGTTTTCCGTTGTACCTTGATTCGAAGTGTAAGTGCGGCGCAGTACTACTCCCGCTGCTCCCCGTCATGCCGAGTTGTGTGCCCGCCCGAACGACCTGCCCTTTTGTCACCGCCACGCTGTTCGTCTTCATGTGCCAGTATAGGCTGTAATGCGTATCCCCGTGGTCGAGGACAACGTAGTTAGCCTTCTGGGGCCCGGCGGTCGTGTGCCTGTCAAACTCACCGTCATGCGCATCAACCACCGTACCGTCCAGGGCCGCGAAGATGGGCACCCCGATTACCTGCTCCTGAAAGCTTTTTATGTCGCTGTCATGCCCCATGTGACCGTTGTACGTGTACCCGCTGCAATCCCAATCTTTAGCGCCTGCCGACGGATCGAGATCGACGAAGTTGTTCATAAACAGATCCTGCCAGAGCGTTCCGGCCTGCGGGTGAAATGTATACGGTTGCGGGCCCGTGTGGCTGGCGGGGCTGAGAACACCTGCCCTGTTTTTCTCGTACTCGGCAATCATCCGCTCAATCCGCGCGCGCTCGGCCGGCGGGACGTCATCGTAGTCCTGTTGGCCGCCGGTCGAGTGAACACCTACCTCACCTCCCGGCGCCGTCAGACGGCTTGCATGCCCAACCCGCAGGCGTGGGACAGGCCCGGCAGGTGAGACGTGGGACATATGAGGATCGTCAATCGCAAAAGTGCGGCTCATAGCGCCTGAGCCGCCATCCCGATCTGTGTCATACGTCAGCGTGGAGGCGCGCTGGGCGCGCAAGCCGAGGATGCAAGCTACTAAGGCTGCGGTGAACAGAGCGGTAGACAGACGGCGGTATCCATTGCGAGGCATTGAGACTCCTTAAACTTCGGTTTGAATCAACACGGGAAGATGGATCGGGTTATTGATGAAGGGACGCACGCAAGACGGGCTGTCCCAACTTGGGGTGCTTATCAGTCCGTTGCCCTGAGCATCTCGGCTAGGGCGTTCATATCGGGGCTGTCGGTTCCGCCGAGCCTGTCGACCGTGGGGACGACGTGGAAGCTTGGTCCCGGGGCAACCGTCGGCGGCGTCAGACTATAGGCGTGGAAGATTAAGGCAGTCAATGCGCACTCGTGAGAGTGCTGAGTGGGCAACGCCGCCAAGAGTCTGCCCTCACGGCGGCCGCTCATTTATGGTACATAACGCCTCTGTGAAGCGGCGCCCCACGTCAAGCGTTTCTTCTACCACCTTGCCCTGAGGCACACCGCTACCGCCTCAGCGAAGTTCACACTCATCCCTCTGTCCGCGCTTTTAGTCGGCGTCTCTGACGCCGGCGCATCTTCGGAT
>DATCVD010000702.1:0-4485 GCA_036567125.1 Pyrinomonadaceae bacterium
AGTCGGCGATCGACGGCGTGCCGACGGCGATGAGCACGCCGCCCACGAGACCGCCGGCCACGCCGCACGACGTCGCGGCGAGCGCCCAGCGGCGCGAGTCGATGCCGGCGCGCTCCGTCACGTCCTCGAACGCGCCCGCGCCGCGGTTGCGGAGCAGATATTTTCGGCCGCCGTTCTTAGCGTACTCGAACGACTCCGGCATCATGCGCGTGTCTTTGAGCCGCCAGAGGTTCACGTCCTCGGGGTAGTAGCCGCCGAGGAAGAGGTCGAGCAGGCCGTCGCGGTCGTAGTCGAGCCAGACGGCGGTGTTGGCGTTGACCCACGCCGGCAGGCCCGCCGCGTCGGTGACGCGCGTAAACTTTTTCCCGGCGTCGTTGTGAAAGAGTTCGGGCCGGCCCCACTTATAGACGAAGAGGTCTTCGTAGCCGTCGTTGTCGTAGTCGCCCCAGACCGCGCCCATCGAGACGCCGGTCTCGGGGCGGTTCACGTCGGCCACGCCGAGTTCGGCGGCCACGTCGCGGAAAGTGCCGTCCGTCTGGTTGCGGTAGAGCGCGTTCGGGCTGCCCTCGCCGCTGTTGGTGACGTAGATGTCGGCCCAGCCGTCGCGGTCGAAGTCTGCGACGGCCACGCCCGCGCCCATCGAGGCGACCTGCGGCATGATGTGTTCGAGCTTCGCGTCGAGCCGCGGCGCGGCGTGCGTGAAGTTGACGCCCGACTGCTTCGAGACCTCTTCGAGGCGGAAGCCGTAGCGGCGGATGACGGAGTCGGCCGCGGCGTCGCCGGGGCCGGCCGCCGCTTCTGGCGAGCGCCCGAAGCGGCGCAGCGCCAGCGGCGTCGCGATGAGCGCGGCGAAGAAGACGGCGAGCAGCGCGCGGGGGATAAAACTTTTAGACATCTTCGGACAGCGAGAGAGCGAGTTTCACAACCAACGCCGACGACGTTCGGAGGGGCACGGCTTGTTCCCGCCCGCCGAGTCTCAACGGATTAACGTTGAATGTATCGAAGCCGCGGGCAGGGCTTGCTCCCGCCCCCGCAATTTGCCGCGCGATCACTTCACCCGCAGCGGATCGCTGAACCTGTTCGGGGTGACGTAGCGCGTGTGATAGTTCTGCCAGTCCTGTGGGTGACGCCGGTAAACGGGATCGTCTTCGAGCCGCGGCGGGAGCGTATTGTACTCGTCGCGGTCGCGCGACGGCAAAGGCAGCACCGTCTTGGAGAACTGCGAGTTGAAGTCGCCGTCCTTGATCCAGCCGTTGCCGACGAAGACGTAGTCGCGCGACCAGCCGGCGGGCGGCGGGCCGGGCGCGCGGAAGCGCAGGACGAGCTCGTCGCCCGCGTTGGCGATGACGACGCGGTCGTCCGTCTCGCCCAGCAGCTCGCGCACGTCGCCGAAGCGCGTGTAGTAGCCGACGAGGTCGCGCCAGCGCTGGCCGGTCGAGCTGATGCGGTCGTAGCGCGGCGTCTCCGGCGACGAGGGATCGGCCCGCGCCATCTCGGAGAAGCCGCGGAACCGGAGGTCTGCGAACGCGGGCGCGAGCCGGATCGTTTTAAGTTGCGCGCCGTCGGCCCCGGCGGCCCACTCTATCGCGTCCCAGTAGATCTCCATGTTGGTGCGCAGGCGCAAGACGCGCGGCGCGCCGGCCGGGAACACGTCTTTCAGATCGACGAGGATCGTCTTGTTCTTGCCGGCGGGGAACCCTAAATCGGGTTTCGCCACAGACCAGCCGCCGCGCCCGTCGGCGACTTCGAGGCTCAGCCCGGCGGGCGGCGCGTGGCCGCCCTGACTGACGGCGACGTTGATCGAGGCGTCGGTCGGGTGCAGCCAGCCGTGCGCGACGAGCCAGAGCGCGCCCCCGCGCGGCGCTTCGGCGGGCAGCTCGATCTCGACGAAGTGATCGCGCGTCACGCCCTGATGCGTGCCGCGCCCGAACGTGTCGAGATGGCGGCCGTCGCGGCGCGCGATGATTTCGGTCACGTCCGTTCCCGCGTCGTCCCGCGCGCGCGCCACGGGCCGCGGCGTCCGCACGGCGTAAACTTTGAGGGCGGGCGCTTCGCGCGCGGTGCGCTCGTCGACGAAGATTTCCGTGCCCGGCGGGTGATCGACGACGTCGAGCGCGTAACGGTCGAGGTAGAAAGTTTCCCACAGCTCGGCCGTGACGCGCAGGTCGTAGAAGCCGTCGCGCGGCGCGAGCTGGCGGCCAGCGATCTTGACCCACTCCTCGGTCTGCGAGACGCGCGCCGTCTGGTAGTTGTTGATGCGCAGCCCGATGGCCGGACTCCACGGCGCGCAGTCTTTGACGAAGGCCATCTCGCGCCCGTCGAAGGCGAAGAGCGACGGGCACGAACCCTTCAGGCGCTGCTCGGCCAGCACAGACTGATCGGCCTTCAAGTCGAACTCGGCGCGCACCGACCCGTTCGGCCACACCACCCGCACCACGTCCGCGCCCGTCTGCTCGCCGAGGCCGAAGTGGACGACCGGCCCGGTGATGAGTTGCTTCTGCACGAGCAGCCCCGCGCGAATCTCCATCTCTCCGCCGACGCCGAACGAGTTGATCCGCTGATCGCCCGTCGCGTTCGCGGCGCGCGGGCGGATGACCTGCCAGTGGTACGGCTTCGAGCCGCGGCCCGCGGCCCTGAACGGCTGTCCGTCGGCCGAGACGCCGACCAAATCTAACCGCCCGTCCGCGTCCGCGTCGGCGACGGAGAGCGTGCGCGCGCGCGCGACTTGGTCGGGCAGGTTCAATCTCTTGAAGTTGCCGCCCTCGTCGCCCAACCAGACGCGCGTGCCGTCGGGGCCGGAGGTCAGCACGTCCAGCCGGCCGTTGTTATCGAGGTCGGCGGCGAAGACGCGTCCCCCGACCTTCGCGCGTATCTCGTCCGCGGGTGCGGCCTCGCGCCGCAGCACGTCGGCGTCCTCCCAGTTTGCGCCCCCGCCGCCGTCGGAGATGCGGCGCAGCAGGCCATCCGCTTGGAGCGCGAGCAGATCGAATCGGCCGTCGTCGTTCAAGTCCGCCACGGCGAGCGCGTCCGCGCCGACGCTTGGCGGCGGGGGGCGCTCGTAGAACTGACCCGTGCGCTCGTTCGTGTAGACTTCGATGCGCCCTCCGTCCTCAAGCAGCGCGGCGTCCGGGTCGCCATCGCCGTCGAGATCGGCCCAGACGAAATCCATCAAGCCGCTGGTCTCCTCGAACGGCCGCTGCTCGGCGAAAGTGCCGTCGCCGTTGTTGCGCAGCACGATTGTCGCGCCGTCCCTCACGCCGACGACGATGTCCAAGTCGCCGTCCGATTCGATGTCCGCGGGCCACGCGCCGGTCAGCGCGCCGCCTGCGACCGCCGGCGGGACGCGCGCGCGCGCGGTCACGTCGACGAAGCTGGTCGGTGATTCCTGTTTGTAGAGCCGGAAGCCGCCCTCGCCCGCGAAGGCCAGATCGGTCTTGAAGTCGTAATCGAAGTCGAGCGCGGCGACGGCGTGTGGCGAAGGCTTGATTCCGCTCGCGCCGAGGGGGTAGGCGAGTTTCGTCTCGCCGAGACGAAGCTCGCGCCCGGCGACGAAGGCGAGCGCGGGACGCCCCTCGCCGTTTAAAAAGACGTGGCCGCCCCACGCGAACTGAGCCGCGCCCGCGGGCGGGAGTTGTTCGACCGCGAACGTCAAAGCCTCGTCGGGCGGGGCCGGTTTGGGCGACGGCGAAGGCAGGCGCAGGAAGGCGGTGAACGGCTCGCTCAAAGTTTCGGGCGGGTCTTGCACGGCCAAGCGGCTCTGCCGGTATTCGGGCAGGCGGACGAGCACGTTGCGGAGGAACTGCACGCGCGGCGCGGCCGCGCGCGTGCCCGACGAGGCGGCCGTCGCCTCGACGGTCTTTAGTTGCTCCAGAACTTCAGGCGGCCAAGCGGCCGAACGCTCTTTGAGCCGCGCCATCGTCTGCGAGAACAACTGATCGTCGCCGCGCTTGGCCGCGAGGCGCGCCACATCGAGTTGGACTGAGAGGTTGTCGGGCTGAACTTCAAGTATGCGGCCGAGCAGGCGCAGGACTTCTCCCTCGCCGGCCTCGCCCTGCTCGCGCCCGACCTCTTCTGAAAGCGCGTAGAGCGCCTTCAAATTCCGCGCGTCAAGCTCGGCGGCGCGGCGGAACTGTTTAATCGCCTCGGCCGAGTTGCCGCGCGCGGTTTCGAGTTGGCCGAGCAGCACGTAGAGGCGCGCGTCGTCGGGCGCGAGCGCGCGGGCGCGCTCGAAGTTCTCGGCCGCGCGCTCGTACTGCCGCTGGCGCAAGTACAGCAGCCCGAGGTCGGCCCACGCGGCAGGCTCGGCGGGCGCGAGCGCGGTCGCCTCCCGGAGCTTCTCCTCGGCGCGCACGTCGTCGCCGACCTGCAAGGCGGCCAGCCCCGTGTAGAAGGCGCGCACGACCTTCGCGTACTCGTCCGGCGCGAGCGCGGGCGCGGCCGGCTCGCGCCGGCACGCGGCGAACGCCGCGACGAGGCACGCGAGCA
>DATCVD010000703.1:0-11270 GCA_036567125.1 Pyrinomonadaceae bacterium
GGGCGGGAGGCGGTCGGGGGCGGGCTGCTTTTTTGCGGCCGGGGCTGCGGCGGGTAGGGCGTTCCGTGGCGGGGCTGCGGTGCTTGATGACTGCCGCCCGCCGGTGTCGCTCGGCCCGACTTTGAATCTCGAACGGTCGGCGGAGGTGCGGCCGTGCGGGCTTCGCCCGCCCCTGCGTCCGAGTCCCTTTGTAGTTCCGCCTCTGACGCGAGTCCGAGCGCGACCGCCCAAGTCTCGACCCCCCAGCGCGCGGCCTCCGGCGTGTAGGCCAGATTGTCACGCAGCCGGGCGGCTAGTCTGGCGAGTAACAATTCTCTGGGGACTGAGTTCCCCGCCCCGATCAGATCGGCGGCGACGCGCTCTTCGAGAGCGCCCATGATGACGTTTATCTCGCGCCGGCTCCCCCCGCACAGATCGCGCAACAGCCCCTCGACGCGCCTCGGCGAGTCGCAAATCCCGCGGCCGTATTTAGCGATGATTCGCGAGAGCGCATGGCGCGGCGGGTCATTCATGGGTACGGTTAGTATGCCCCCAATTGTAGAACAATTTGCCTGCCTTCACACCACCGAGGCACGAAAATGGTCGCGCCGAAACTGACGCGGCAGTCACAAAACGGGATCAGCGCATGGCTCGTTTTAATGGCCCTCTTCAACTTCATCAACTTCTTCGCGTTTTTGTTAATCAAATCGGGGTTGGGTGGGCGCTTGTTTGGTAAACTGCTGCTCGGATGAGTGCGAGCGCCGCAACCTGACAACGGTACGCATCCGCCCCGAATCAGCGTGGATGCCATTCGCAAGATTGGATGCCGCTCTCGGCTGTTTGCGGGCGGGCGAGGCCCGGCGACAGGCGTGGGATTGTTAGCTTGGAGGATCGTCGTCGATGACGAATGAAGATCAGTGGCAGATGCGTATCGAAGGCGCGCTATCTGCTCATTTCTTTCAGCCGGACGGCAGCAGTCGCCCCGGCACGGACTGGTCTGTCGGGCTCAAACGAGGTGAGCAGACATACCAAGTCATGGTGAGGGCTTACTTCGACGAGGGCATGACTAAGCGTGCCCAAGCAGACGCCGAGTACCAAGGCCAGACCGTGCTCGGGTACATCAGTGACATGTTGGCACAGGGGTGGACGCCCGAACAAGGGGGCGAGCTGGTGATAACCATCCAGAACCCGACGGGGGAGCAAGAGGTTGGCGTAAGCAAACCGTGGTGGAAATTCTGGTAGGCCGGAACCCGCAGACGTCCCGGCCGCCGCCGGAAGCCACGCCACGGGGGAGGCTCAACAGATAAGGCCGTCAGCTTGATCGTCGGTGTGACCCACGCCCCCCGGCGACGTATCATGCGCGGGCGTAGCGCCCCTGATCGTCGTCGCCGCGATGAACCGGTCTACCTCCTCGGCGCTCACGGGTTTCGAGAACAGGTAGCCTTGCCCGTATTCGCACCCCAAGCTCTTGAGCCGGGCGAGTTGGCCGCTCCCTTCCACGCCCTCGGCCACCGTCCGCATCCCGAGGTTTTTCGCCAGCGCGATGATGGTGCGCACGATCTCGCCCTTCTCGGCGCTCGCGTGCATGTGCGCGACGAACGAGCGGTCGATCTTTAACTGGCTGACGGGCAGGCGGTGGAGATAACTCAATGACGAGTAGCCGGTGCCGAAGTCGTCGATGCTGAGTTCGACGCCGAGCGCGCGCAGACGATCCATCACGGCCGCCGCCATCCCGCCGTCCTCCATCAGGTAACTCTCGGTGATCTCAAGCCGCAGGTGTTCGGGCTTGAGTCCCGTCTCGCGCAGCACGTCCGCGACGCGCCGGACGAGGTCGGTTTGCATGAACTGCTTGCACGAGAGGTTGACGCTGATCGTGAGATCGGCGTTATCCGCGCTCTGCTCCTGCCAGCCGCGCGCCCGCGTACAAGCCTCCCGCAGCACCCACTCCCCGAGCTGAAGGATGAGTCCGGTCTCCTCGGTCACGGGGATGAACTCGCTCGGCAGGACTAGGCCGCGCTCCGGGTGCTGCCAGCGCACCAGCGCCTCGAAGCCCGTGACGCGCTCGCTGCCGAGCTCGACGATGGGCTGGTAGTGGAGGCGGAACTCGCCGCGGTCGAGCGCGCGGCGCAACTCCGTCTCAAGTTGCAGCCGCGCGGTCGCCTCGCGGTGCATCGCCTGGTCGAAAACTTGGAAGCGCGCCCTGCCGCCGGCCTTGGCGCGGTACATCGCTATGTCGGCGTCGCGCAGTAAGTCTTCGGGCCTCCCGTAGGCCGGGGTGCCGAAGGCGATGCCGATGCTCACGGTCGTGAAGACCTCGCGTCCCCCGACGTCGAACGGCGCGGCCATGTCGGCGTTGATGCGCTCGGCGACGCGCAGGGCGTCGCTCGGGTCGCGCAACTCGCCGACGAGGATCGTGAACTCGTCGCCGCCGAGTCGGGCCACCACGTCGCCGGGACGCGAAGAGGCCTCTAGGCGGCGCGCGATGAGCGTGAGCAGTCTGTCGCCCTCGGAGTGGCCGAGCGAGTCGTTGATGATTTTGAAGCGGTCGAAGTCGAGGAAGAGGACGGCGAAGAGGTGCTCCGGCCGCCCGGCGCGCTTGTGCTGGCCGGCGCGTTTGAGCGCGAGTTGGAGGTGGTCGAGGAACAGCGCGCGGTTCGGCAGCCCGGTGAGCGCGTCGTGGAAGGCGTTGTGGAGGAGCTGCTCCTCGGCGCGCTTGCGCTCGGTGATGTCCGTGTGGACTCCCATCGAGCCGACGACCTCGCCGTCGGCGTTGACGACCGGCGCGCCGCCGACGAGCGCCCAGAAGATCTCGCCCGACTTCTTGCGCAGCTTCATCTCGTAGCTGTCGGCGAAGCCCTGCCGCCGCCGCTCGTTGGCCCGCCGCACCATCTCGCGGCCCTCTTCGTCGAGCAGCAGGTCGGAGGCGTTCCTGCCGAGCAGCTCCTCGTGCGCGTAGCCGGTCATCTCGCAGAAGCGGTCGTTGGCGAATCGGATGCGATCTTCGTTGTCGACCTGCAACAGCCCCTCGGTCATGCTCTCCAAGAGGGTGCGGAACTTGTGCTCGCTCTCCCGCAGCGCGGCGTCGGCGCGCTTGCGCTCCGTCACGTCGCGGTTGATCGAGAGGATCGCCCTCCGCTCCTGAAACTCGATGACGGACGAGTTGACGAGGAAGTGGATCGGCGTGCCGTCCGCCCTGTACTGGATCGCCTCGAACCCCTGACGGGCCTCCCCCGTCAGCAGCTCCTTCAGCTGCTTCTCGCCGGGCTTGGCCCCTTTGGACATCTCCTTGAGGCTGCGCCCGACGAACTCCTCGCGCCGGAGGCCGTACACCTCGCACGCCTTCTCGTTCACGTCGAGCACCGTCTCGCCCTCCGGCTCGAAGATCAGAATCGGATCGTTTGCCAGACGGAACAGGTTCCGGTACTCCTCGGATTTCCTGATGGCCTCGGCCGCGCGCTTGCGCTCCGTGATGTCGCGGGCGACGGCCTGAAGACCCACCACCTCGCCGCCTTCGAGCAGCAGCCGCACGTTCTGCCCGAACCAGAGCGTTTCGCCGTCGGGCGTGAGCGCCGGGAACTCGAAGTAAGTCAGGGGCGTGCGCGCGCGCATCTGCTCCGCGTAGAAGTCCACAGCCGCGGGGCGCGCCTCGGGGGCGACCAAGTCGAGGTGGTGCGTGCCTATCAGGTCGGAGGCGTCGCGCTTCATCAGGCGCTCGGCCGCCGGGTTGACGAAGGTGAAGCGGCCCGCGCCGTCAGTCCGGTAGATGATGTCGTCGGCGAACTCGACGAGGTTGCGGAAACGATCCTCACTCGCGTCGAGCTGGGCCGTGCGGGCGGCGATCTGCCGCATCTCGCGCCGGCCGCGCACGCAGGAGATGACGAGGAACACGTCCTCGAAGACGACCCACCCGGCGTGCTCCAGCCACCGCCAGTGCGACGCGGTGAGCACGCCGAAGACCGACTGCGGGTAGAAGACCCCGCGCAGGAAGTGGTCGGCGGCGACGACGAGCGTGGCCGGGAGGAGGACGCGCCAGTCGCGGTAAAAAGAGAGGAAGGCGAGCGAGCCGAAGACGTGGAAGTGCGTCTCGATGCGCCCGCCGGTGAGGTGGATGAGTAGCGACGACATCATCATCTGCGCCGCCGCTATCGTGTAGCGCGTCGTGCTTTCGCCGGGGTGGCGCAGCGCGAGCGCGACCGGCAGCAGGTTGATCGCGCCGCCGAGGAAGATCGCCGCCCAGACGTGGACGTGGACGTGACTCGTCTGCCCGATCCAAGTGCGCGGCGAGATGACGCACGCCGCCACTATCCCGGCGACCCACTGCATGACCATCAGCACCGCGAACATCCTGTCGGTGTTCCGGTAGATGTGATTCCGGTGCGCGGCGAACAGCGCCCCCGCGCGGCGCGCCGTGTCGGCGCTCAAGCTGCTCATGTCAGTGGCGGTGTATGGCACGACCTGTCTCTGCCTCTCGGCACTCGGAATCGAACAACTGGCACCCGAAGACCGGAGTCTCCGACATCCCGCCCCCCCCGTCGGCGAGTAGAGCAGTGAGCGCGTCGCGCCCGGCGTTGTCACCTTCGTGGCCGCGCGCGGCGGTGATGCCCCCGCTGAAGAGCAGCCGCCCGTCCGCGCCGTAGAGCAGCGTCAGCCCCGAAGTGCCCGCGCCGAAGCGCGCCGCCTCGCGCCCGCCCTCGTCGGCGGCGACACGTACGCCGGGTATCGCCACCGCGCTTGCCCACAGATCGCCCGCGACCCACTCCCCGCCCGTCCCGTCGGGCTTGATGAAAAGGACGTGCGCGACGACTCGGCCGTTCGCGACCGTCATCAGACGTGATAGTTCCGCGAGGCTCGCGCGCGTGCACGGACAATGCGGGTGCGCGAACATCAAGAGCGTCGGGCGCGCGCCATCTCTCAGAATGTTGGCATCGGCGGGGAAAGCGGCGGGGGCAGGGCTTGACTTCACCCCCGGAGCATTTTCATAGCCCCAGAGGAAAAACGTTCCTGTACCCACGACCAGCGCCCAGAGGATCATGACCGTGGCCGGAAAGATTTTCATAAGCCGGGCGGTTTGGCAGGAAGTATCGGCGGCGGCTGATAGATGACGGGGGGTAACAACAAGGTTCCGCGACAAGAAGTTTCCTGTCACAGTGTAGACGTGAGCCTAAGATCGACGGTCTAAGCGAGGGGAAAAGCTATCATTCGGAAGGACTTAACTACGCCCGATTGCTGGGCGACAATTACTGTATAACAAGTTTAATTTTTGTTCAACTCCTATGCGCTAGAGGGGTTCACCTTTCATCGCCCGACGCGGCACAGGCTCAACGAGGGCGGCGCGCCTGATCCGTCACGCCGCCCCCTTCCGCGTTACTTGCCGAAAGTATTTTTGGGGTGAGACCGAAGCGGGTTTACGCCGACGGGGCGCGAGCGGCGCTTCGGGGGAGGAGTTTCGTATGGCTGTGAACGAGATCGCGCCGGACACGTACCGCATCTCAACCTACGTCCCGGAGATCAACTTGCAGTTCAACCAGTTCCTCGTCGCAGACGACGAGCCGCTCCTCTACCACACGGGGATGCGCGGCATGTTCCCGCGCGTGCTCGAAGAGGTCGCGCGCGTCATCGACCCGTCGCGGCTGCGCTGGGTCGGGTTCAGCCACTTCGAGTCGGACGAGTGCGGCGCGCTCAACGACTGGCTCACGGTCGCGCCGCACGCCGAGCCTGTGTGCAGCGTGGTCGGCGCGCTCGTGAGCGTCAACGACTTCGCGCTGCGGCCGGCGCGCGCCTTGGCCGACGGCGAGGCGCTCGCGACGGGCCGGCGCCGCCTCCGCTTCCTACAGACGCCGCACGTGCCGCACTGCTGGGAGGCGGGACTCATGTTCGAGGAGACCGAAGGGACTCTGCTCTGCTCCGACCTCTTCACGCACGTCGGCGACGTCGCCCCGCTGACCGAGTCGGACGTGGTGGGGCCGTTCCGCGAAGGGCTGATAGCCGACCTGCGGGGGCCGCTCGCGGGCGCCTACCCCTACACGCCGCAGACCGAAGAGACCTTGCGCCGCTTGGCGGCGCTTCGGCCGAAGACGCTCGCCCTGATGCACGGCTCGACCTTCGTCGGCGACGGAGGGCGGGCGCTGCTCGACTTAGCGGCGGCGATGCGCGAGGTTCTCGGCGGGCGCAACGGCGACGCCGCCTGAAGCAGCGGGGGAGGAGGAAGCCCATGCCTTACGTCAGCGTCAGGGTTACGAGGGACGGCGTGACCGTCGAGCAGAAGAAACGGGTGGTGGAGCAGATCACTCGGACGCTCGTCGAAGTGCTCGGCAAAAGGCCGGAGCACATCCACGTCATCATCGACGAGGTCGAGCCAGAGAACTGGGGCTTCGCCGGCGTGCTCACGACCGACTACCGCAAGTCGCAGGAATAGATCGCGCGGGACATTCCAGAAACTGTAGTGTTGCAAAAAATTCCTGACTACGCTGGATGTTGGGGTGAAACTCACTCTTCACTACTACTAATTGCGGCCGAAATATTCTTTGCGGCAGTTCCGGCCCGGTCTCGCTCGTCAGGATCGTCCTGAGCAGACTCCCCGCCTTATCTACTGAAGCCTTGATACCTCGAATCTTCCGGGGTGGGGCGGTCACGCCGACAGGTGGTTCGGGCCGCGCGTAAAAGATCGCTTGACAAACCGGACGCCTTCGTCTAGTGTGCGCGGGCACATCAGTGATGCCGGCGGCCGAACTCCTCTCGGCCAGCGGACATGAAGATAGTTTTAGCTCGTCTGATGCAGCACCCTCCCGCTGTTAGTGCATCCTCCCAACAGAATGCGCCGCACAGTTTAGGCCGGGGCACTCCAGTTCAACCAGTCCCAGACTCACGCTGAACGCTGCAACCTACTACAGAAGATTCCGATAACACCGTCCGGTGTTGCGGCTTCCTCCTAGCCCATCTAAAGCCAGCCGGGGCGGCTTCGCGCTGTCCCGCGCAACCCCTCAAGCAGCGGTGTGCCCACGACCGCGGAGCGCCCCCGCCATGACCCGGCAACAACGCGACCAAAGTGTCAAGCTCGCGCTCGTCGCGCTGGCCCTGCTCGCCTGCGCGTGCCTCGTCGGCGTCCGCGCCTCGGCCGGCGGTAGCAACAAAGCCATCGCCGAACTCAGGCCGCCCGCCGCCCCGCCCGACCCGCCCGGCCTCTTCAGCCCCTCCAACGCCCGGACGGAAGACGGCAAGACGATCCCCGCCGACCAGTTCATTCCCGCCGAGCGTTGCGCCTCGTGCCACAAAGATACGCACGCCGGGTGGGCCGAGTCCGTCCACCGGAACGCGGCGCGCGCGCCGTTCTACAAGGAGAGCGTCGACATTCTGGAGCGGACGCGCGGGAGCGAAGCGATCATGCACTGCGAGTCGTGTCACTCGCCGGTCGCGGCCCTCTCCGGCGCGCTCTTCAAAGAGAACAACCCGCCGGGCCAGCCGCCGGGGGAGCGCCCGTTCGAGGACGAGGGCGTGACCTGTTCGGTCTGCCACTCGATCACCGAGGCGCGGCTCGACGGCACCGGCAGCTACACGATCCGCCGCCCGGCCCTCCTCGCCGGAGAGGACGGCGCGCCCGTCGGCGGCGATGTCACGGACGCCCAGATCATGGCGGACGTGCCCGGCCACAAGCGCGCGATGATGTCGCCGCTCTTGAAGTCGCCGGAGTTCTGCGCCACCTGCCACAAGTCTAACGTGACGCCGCAGCTCAACGGCTACAAGTTCCTGCGCGGCTTCTCGGTCTACGACGAGTGGCAGCAGTCGGGCGCTTCGGGCGACACGGTCGCGCCCTACTACCGCCGCGAGAAGCAGGTGACCTGCAACTCGTGCCACATGCCGAAGCTCCCCAGCTCGAACGACCTCTCGGCCAAGCAGGACGGGGTCATCACCTCCCACCGCTGGCTCGGGGCCAACACGGCGACGCCGCTCTTCTTCGGGCAGACGAAGCAGGTGCGGCTCACAGAGGAGTTCCTCAAGGCGGGCGTCCTGACAATCGACATCTTCGCCCTCCGCGGCGAGGCGACGGGCAGAGCGTTCGCCCCGCTCTCGGCCGCGGGGGCGAACAGGGTCGAGTTACAACCGGGCGAGGAGGTGACGGCCGAGGTCGTCATCTTCAACCGCAAGGCGGCGCACTCGTTCCCGCCCGAGCTGCGCGACATGTACGAGCCGTGGGTCGAGTTCGAGGCCATCGACGCGGCGGGGAAGACCATCTTCCACAGCGGCTTCCTCAGGCCCGACGGCACGCTCGACGAGCGCGCGCACGTCTACAAGGCCATCCTCCTCGACGAGACCGCGCGCCCGGTCACGCGCCATCAGGTCTGGTCGACGAAGATCAAGGCGTACGACAACTTCATCGGGTCGGGGCGCTCCGACCTCGCGCGCTACCGCTTCCGCGTGCCGAAGGACGCGGGCCGCGCCGCCCTGTCGGGCCTCACGCTGCGCGCGCGCGTCAACTACCGCCGCTTCATACACGAGTACACCGACTACGTTCTGAACCGCCGCAACGCCACCCACCTCAAGATGCCCGTCGTCCGCATGGCCGAGTCGGTCGTGAAGCTCTCCCTTCAGGAGCCGCGCGCGGATGGGAAAGTGATTGAAGCGAAGCCCGTCGGCAGGGACGAGGCCGCGCTCGTCGCGCGGCGCTGGAACGACTACGGCATCGCGCTCCTCGAACAGGCGCAGTACGGCCCCGCGTCGGAGGCATTCAGCCGCGCCTCGGAGCTGAACCCGACAGACCCCAACCTCGTCATCAACGGGGCCATCGCCGAACTCAAGACCGAGCGCTACGGCCCCGAGCGCACGCAACTGCTCAAGGCCGCGGCGCTGCTCGAAAAGGCCCTCAAGATCGCCCCCACCAAGATCGACCCGACGCACGCGCGCGCGCGCTTCTTCCGCTCGCTCCTGTGGCGCAGCGAGGGACGGGCGCGCGAGGCGGCCGACGAGCTGGCCGCCGTCGCGCGCGAGTACCCGCGCGACCGCGAGGTGCGGCGGCAGCTCGGGCAGACGCTCTACGGACTCGGGCGGCTGGCCGAAGCGCGGCAGGCGTTCGAGGTCGTGACGGGCATCGACCCGAACGACCACAACGCCTACCAGTTCCTCGCCACGATCTACGCGAGCGAAGGGCAGCCGCTCAAGGCGTCGGCCGCGCGCGCGCGCTACCTGCTCTGGCGCGACGACCCGCTCGCGGACGTGATCGCCAACAGGTTCTACGCCACGCACCCCGGCTGGGCCGAGGAGCGCATCCCGGCCCACACCCACGCCGAAGACTCGGCCGCGCGCCCGACGCTCGCCGGGCCGTTCGCCGCCGTGGACGAGTAGCTCTCCGCACCGCCCCGCGCGCCGGCCCGCGCGCCCGTCAGCAGAAGAATAACGCGAGGGACACAGATGCTCCGACGCACGCTCATGACACTCGTCTTGGCCGCCGCCTGCGCGGCCGCCGCGCCCCCCGCCGCCGCGCAGCAGGGCGGCACGACGCGTTACGTCTACGACGACAACGGGCGGCTGCACGCGGTGATCTCCCCCACGGGCGAGACGGTCGTCTACGAGTACGACGCCGCGGGCAACATCAGCGCCGTCCGCCGCCTGCCCGCCGACGCGCTGGCGATCTTCTCCTTCACCCCGCGCGAAGGCATCTACGGCGACCCGGTGCTCTTCACCGGCGTCGGCTTCGGCGGCGGCGTGACGGCAGTCTCTTTCAACGGCACGGCCGCGCGCGTCCTTGAGGTGACGCCCTCGACCGTGCTCGCCGAAGTGCCGGAGGGCGCGACGACCGGCCCCGTGACCATCACCACCCCGCGCGGCTCCGTCGCCACCGCCCAGCCGTTCACCATCCGGGGCGTCTCCGTCACGCCCGCGTCGGCCGTCATCAAGTTCGGCGAGAGCGTCCAGTTCGCGGCGCAGGTGATGCCTTCGACCTTAGACCAGACCGTGACGTGGAGCGTCGAAGGCGTCGAGGGCGGTGGCGCGGCCTCGGGCACCGTCACGGCCGCCGGCCTCTACACGGCCCCGAGCCGCGAGTTGGCGGCGGTCAGGGTGCGCGCCACGAGCGTCGCCGACCCGCTGCGCTTCGCCGAGGCGCGGGTGCGCGTGACCAACCCCGACGACGTGCAGGGCGTCTTCGCCGCTTCGGTCAGCGTCAGCCGCGGGACGAACCCCGTCAGCGCGGCCGCCGCGCCCGCCGTCTCGGTGCAGCGCGGCAACGTCTCGGACAGCCGCTCGGCCAACAGCGCGGCGGTCTCCGTGCAATTCGGTAATCCTTCCGGCGTCAGCACGGCGCTGAGCCCGCAGGTGTCTGTGCAGAGAGGCGTGTCGGCGCAGGCGACGGCCTACACCGACCCGGCGGTCTCGGTGCTCTACGGCGCGGATGGGCAGGTGACGCAACTGAGCGCGCCGGTCACGGCGACGACGGGGCCAGTCATCTACGGCGTCTCGCCCGCGCAGGTCGCACGCGGCGCGAGCGTCACCGTCACGCTCACGGGCGCAAACCTGTCCGGCGTCACCACCCTCCGGTTCATCAACGCGGCCGGTGCCAACGACACGAGCGTCTCGGTCTCGAACCTGAGCGTCAGCCCCGACGGCACGACACTCACCGCGACCCTCGGCATCAGCTCAGGTGCCGCGCTCGGGCGGCGCGTCGTCGTCGTCGTCACGCCGGACACGAGTTCTCAGTTCGTTGACGTCGGCACGAACGTCATCGAGGTGATCGCCCCGTGACGAAAAGCTTCGGCGGACGCGGCTCGAAGGTCGGACGCCCCGAAACGGTAAGCTTAACCAGAGTCGCTCAAACACTCATGAAGGAGAAGAAAGAAATGTTCGTAACCCCTTTGGACGCCAGCCGTCGGCTCGCGGCGGCGGGACGGCGCGCCGCCCCGTTCGCCGTCCTCCTCCTCGTCTGCGCCGCGGCGACCGTCCGCGCGCAGAACAACTTCAGCAGCGGCTCGACCGGGGCCGACGGGGCCTTCAACCCGACGAGCAACGTGACAATCCTGTCGCCGGAGGGCGGCGTGTTCAACTACACGACCGTCAACATCCCTTCGGGCGTCACCGTCACCTACGTGCGCAACTCGGCCGTCAACAAGCCCGTGGTCATTCTCGCGCAGGGCGCGGTGAACATCGCCGGCTCGATCAACATCGACGGCAGGCCGGGGAACTCGAACGGCTTCGGCGGACTGGGCGGCCCCGGCGGCTTCAACGGCGGCGCGGGCGGCTACGGTTTCGACCAGACCTTCTCCGGCGTGCCGGGCGAGGGGCCGGGCGGCGGCGGCGGCGGCATC
>DATCVD010000704.1:0-2586 GCA_036567125.1 Pyrinomonadaceae bacterium
GCAGCGCGGCCGGCGCGCCGTCCAACTCGCCTCCTTCGGCCACGTCACGACCGAGAAGGGCATCGAGCGTGCGCTCGCCGCGCTGGCCGCGCTCGGCCGCGAGGGCTGCGATTTTCACTACACGCTCGTCGGGCAGCCCGACGGCTTCGACGTGGCCGAGCTGGTGCGCTCGTGCGGGCTCGCGGGCCGCGTCACCGTGACCGGCTTCGTCACGCTCGACGAGTTCAAGGCGCGCATCCGCGCGACCGACATCGCCATCAACCTGCGCGAGCGCACCGTCGGCGAGACCTCCGCGAGCGTCTGCCGCATCATGGCGGCGGGCGTGCCCGTCCTCGTCTCCAACGTCGGCTGGTTCGCCGAGCTGCCCGACGACGCGGTCGTCAAGATCGACTCGGGGCGCGCGGCCGACGCCCAACTGCGCGCCTTCCTCTCCCGCCTCATCGGTGACGAACCGCTGCGCCGCCGCATCGGCGAGAACGCCCGCCGCCACGCCCGCGCAGAGCACGCCGTCGAACGCAGCGCCGCCCGCTACCTCGACTTCCTCTCCGACACGGTCAGGCTGCGCCAGCGTCGCCGCCTCACGCGCCGCGTCTCCTCAGAACTCGCGGCCGTCGGCGTCGAACCGGACGACGAGCCGATCCTGCGCCGCGTGGCCGCGGAAGTCGTGCGACTCACTCCCGCAAACGGCGACGATTAAAAAGGATTTAGGGGCTAGGAGTTAAGAGTTAGGAGTTAGGGGACAGAATGATCGACGGCAACCCGCTTTTCACCCCATATCCTGCACCCTAAATCCTACATCCTAGCCCCTAAATCCTCTCCCCTCTCGCCCTTGCTCGCGTGTTGCGCTTTTATTGAACTCGTAATCTAACCGCAACGTCTTCGCAACCCTGAGCCGGGGGACGGCGTGTATATTCTCATCATCCTTTTACGGCAACTGGACGGACAAACGGGGTGGCAGGCCATGGGGGGGCCTGCCACCCTTCCTCATTTTCCGCCCGGCCCCGTTGACTCGCCGCGCGATTTGCCTTAGATCATTCCCGTCTCCCGACAAAAAATTTCCGAACCCGAGCGGCAGCAAGCTATGAAAGTCCCCTCCCTTCTGCTCTTCGTCGGCGTCGCCGCGCTCGCGGCCGCGCAGCCCGGCTGCAACCGCGCCGACCCGAACCAGTCGAACCAACAGGCGTCCGCCGCCCCGCCGCCCGCCGCCTCGACGCCGCAGCCGGCGCAGCCCGAAGCGCCGCCGACGCAGGCGCAGCAGGACGCGGCCGGACTCGTCGCGCAGGGCGTCGAACTCTACCGGCGCAACCGCGACCGCGAGGCCGTCGAGGCTTTCCGCAAGGCCGCCGAGTTAGACCCCGATTACGCCGACGCCTACCACCGCCTCGGCATGGCGCACGTCGCGCTCGGCGAGCGCAAAGAAGCCGGGGAGGCTTTCGAGAAGGCCCTCGCGCTCTACGAGAAGCGGATCAAGCGCGAGCCGAAGGACGCCGACGCGCTCTACCGGCTGGCCGACGCCTACGTCCGCACCGGCGACTACCAGAAGGCTTCCGAGACCTACCGCAAAGCCGAGAAGCTGCGCGACCCCGACGCCTCGACCTACTACGACATGGGCATCGTCTATAACAAGCTGGCGAAGTACGGCGACGCGGCCAAGGCTTTCGAGAAGGCGGTCGAGCTGGACCCGAACGACTACCGCGCGCAGGAGGCTTGGGACAGGGCCAAGGAGGACGCCTCGAAACAGAAGGCCCGCATCGAGCACGAGAAGAAGCTGCTCGAAAAACAGCAGCGCGGCGGCAAGAACGCGAACGGGAACGGCTCGAACCAGAACAACTCGAACCAGAACACCGGCAACGCGGGCCGGCCGACCTCGCCGCTCTCCTGAAAGGCAGAAAGCAGAGAGCAGAAGGCGGGAGGCAGTCAAGATAAAGAGCCTTAGTCGTGCTCAGTCTTGACTGCCTTCCGCCTTCTGCCTTCTGCCTTCCGCTTTCTGCCTTCTCTCTTTTTCACCGGGCGCAGGTCTGCGCGCGGCCGCCGTCAATCGAGTAGGTCGCGCCCGTGATCCACGCGGCGCGCTCGGAGGCGAGGAACAGGATCAGCTCGGCCACCTCGGCCGCTTCGCCGACGCGCCCGAGCGGGTGCGTCGTCTTCGAGTGTTCGAGAAACCTCTCGTAGTTCTCGCCGCTCATCCCGCCGCGCCGGTGCACCTCCGTCACGACGACGCCGGGGTTGACCGCGTTGACCCTGACGCCCTTCGGCGCGAGTTCGAGCGCGGCGCAGCGCGTCAACTGATCCACGCCCGCCTTCGAGACGCAGTAGGCCAGCACGCCGGGGAACGCCCGCAGGCCCGTCACGCTCGACACGTTGACGACGTTGCCGCGCGCCCTCGTCAGGTGCGGCACCGCGAGCCGCATCAGGTTGAAGACGGCGCGCAGGTTCACGTCCATCATCTCGTCCCACGCCGCGAGCGAGGTGTCCTCGACCGTGCCGTTCGCGAGGATGCCGGCGGCGTTGACGAGCACGTCGAGCCGGCCGAACTTCTCGACCGCGGCGGCGACGCCGCGCTCCGCGTCGCGCTCGCCCGTCACG
>DATCVD010000705.1:0-2163 GCA_036567125.1 Pyrinomonadaceae bacterium
CGCTCGCGTCGGCCTCGCGCACGCCGTCGCCGAAGATGCGGCGCATCCGCTCCTCGTCGCCCTCGCCGCCCGACAGGGAGCAGGGCTCCTGCCCGAGCGCCTGCGCCGCCGGGTAGCCGAAGATCGACTCCGCGCCGCGGTTGAAGAGCGTGATGCGCCCCTCCCGGTCGGTGGCGACGATGCCGTACTCGGTCGAGCTGTCGAGCACGAGGTTCAGGAAGTTGTGCGCCTCGGCGAGCTGGGCCGTGCGCTCGGCGACGCGCAGCTCCAGCTCCTCGGCGTGGCGCTTGATCTCGTCTTCGAGCCGGCGCTTCTCGTCCACCAGCCGCTTGCGCTCGACGGCCCCCGCGACCGCCTTGAGGAGCGTCTCCTTGCGGATCGGCTTCGGGATGAAGTCGTAGGCCCCCATGCGGACGATCTCGGCGATCTCCGGCGAGTTCGGCTCGCCCGTGATCATGATGACGGGGGTGTAGGCGTCGCGCCCCGAAAGCTCCCTCAGCAGTTCGAGGCCGCTGTGGCCCGGCAGGATGACGTCGATGACCGCCGCGTCCAAGCCGCCGCCGTCGATGAGGGCGAGCGCGCCGTCGAAGTCGCCCGCCGCCAGCGGCTCGTAGCCGCCGCGGCGCAGGAATTCCGCCATCGTCCAGCGCATGCTCGGCTCATCGTCCACCAGCAAAACTCTTGGCGTGCTCATGCTCGACCCCTCTCGACTCCTCGGCCGCGGGCAGCTCGACGACGAAGCGCGTGTGGCTGCCCTCCACGCTCTCGACCGCGATCGTCCCGCCGTACTCGCGGACGATGCCGAAGCTGAGACTGAGGCCGAGGCCCGTCCCCCCGGTCGCCCGCCGCGTCGTGAAAAACGGATCGAAGACTTTGTCGATGTCCTCGCGCCGGATGCCGGCCCCGTTGTCGAAAAACTCGACGCGCACGCGCCGCCCGCCCGCGCGCTCGACGGCGCGCGCCGTCACGCGCAGCGCCTTCTCGCCCCCGGCCTTCGCGCGCAGCGCGTGGTGCGCGTTGCTGATCATGTTGATGACGACCTGCCGCAGCCGCGAGCCGTCGGCCATCACGGGCGGCAGGCCGTCCTCGACGTCGATCTCCACCGCGACGCCGTCCTTGACGAACTGGTGGCCGAAGAGCGACAGCGAGGCGTCGATGGTGTCGGCGAGGTGGACGGGCGTGCGCTCGCGCGGGTCGTGGCGGGCGAAGGTGAGGAGGTCGCGGACGATGCGCGCGATCCGCTCCCCCTCGTCGATGATGCCGTCGATCATCCGGTGCTGCTCGTCGGTGCGCGCCACGCCGTCGTCCTTGAGCAGCTGGGCGAAGTTGATGATCCCGTTCAGCGGGTTGTTGATCTCGTGCGCCACCCCGGCCGAGAGTTCGCCGATGGAGGCCAGCTTCGACGACTGGAACAGCTGGCGCGACATCTCCTCCTTCTCGGCTTCGAGCCGCCGCCGCTCCGAGAGATCGTGGATGATGAGGATGACGAACCGCTCGCCGTCGGCCCAGATCTCGTTCGTCGAGACGGCGGCCGCGACCGCGCCGCCGCCCGGCTGCTGTAGCTCCACCTCGGCCTCGTGCACGGCCGCGCCCCGCAGCAGCTCGGTGAGCCGGTCGGCGCGCGGGCCGTGGCCGTCGTTGAGCAGGAGGTCTTGAATCTTCTTGCCGACCAGCCCCTTCGACTGGCAGCCGATGATCTCGCAGAACTTGTTGTTCACGTCCACCAGCCGGTGGTCGTCGGCCCGGATGACGCCGATGCCGTCGCTGGCGTGCTCGAACAGCGCCCGGTAGCGCTTCTCGCTGGCGACGAGCCGCCGCTGCTGCCGGGCCACGATGCGCAGCAGCAGCGTGACGATCAGCACGTCCACCGTCGTCGAGATGAAGAAGTGCTCGATCCGCTGCGAGATCACGTAGGGGATGCTGCCGTCGTCCGCGAAGTGCTCACCGAGCCACGCGTTGAATGGGAGCATGAGCAACTTCTCCCAGACGAGGATCACGACGGCGGTCACGAGCATGGTGAGGAAGGCGAAGAAGAGGACGACCTTCAGGCTGCCGAATTTCTTCGTCTCCAGATCATCTAATAACTTCATACGAGCGCCCTCCGCGCCCTCTCCGGATCGGAATCGGTCGCGCCCGCCGGCGGCGGCGTGCGCCGGCCCCGCG
>DATCVD010000706.1:0-2630 GCA_036567125.1 Pyrinomonadaceae bacterium
CGCGCCGCTCGACCCGGCGCGCGCCCCCGAGATCGACTAACCCGCCGAGGCTCTCCCGAAAAATTTCGAGCGCGCGCGCCGGGTCGAAGCGCGCGGCGTAGCCGCCCGTCCCGACGTGCGTCTCCTCGCCGTCCGAGACGACCCACGCGAGGTAGCCGGGCGCGACGCGCGGGTCGAGGAAGCAGTGGAAGCGCGGCACGTCGTCCGCGCGCACGCCCGTGTAAACGTCTTCGACGCCGACGATCCACTCGCGGTTCGCGTCGAGTCCGAGATCGCGCGCGACGCGCGAGCGCGCGCCGTCCGCGCCGACGACGAACCGGGTGCGGACGGCGAACTCGCGCCCGCCGCGTTCGAGCCGCACGAGTGAGTGCGCCCCGCGCGCCGTCGAACTTTTCTCTTTCCCGCCCGGCGTCGAGACTTGTTCTCCCACGCCGAAAGTCGCGCGCTCTCCCGGCCCCGCGTCCTTCGCCACACTCGTTGCCGTCGCGTCCTCGCTCGCGAGGTAGCGCGTCTCCGGCGACCACGCGACGCCGAGCGCGCGGCACTCGGCGAGCAGCCGGACGTAGAGCCGGCCCATGCGGCCGACGCGGAACTCGTCGTGCGCGCTCGCGAGTTCGAGCGGCCGGCGGGCGGGCGAGTAGAGCGTCACGTGGCGGACGGCGGGGCCGAGGCAGTCTTCGGGCAGCCGGAAGTCTTCGAGCGTGCGGCGGACGAAGATGCCGGTGGTGTGGACGGACTCGTCGAGCGCGCGCTTCTGATCGACGAGGAGCACGCGCCGGCCCGCGCGCGCCAACAGCCGCGCGCACTGAAGCCCGGCCAGCCCGGCCCCGACGATCAGCGCGTCGAACACTTCCTCCGGCGCGGCCGCGTCTGACTGCCGCGCGGGCGGCGAGGCGCGTCGAGCGCCGGCGAAACTCTCGCCGGGTTTTTCGACGCCGGGCCTCCCGCCCGAAGGTTCCGGGGCGGCCGGATCGAAGTTTCGCGGGCCGCCGCGGTCGGAGTTTATTGCGTCGGCAAGAATCTGGTTTTTAGCGGCGGCGGTCATCCGATGTTCGCCTCTCTCCGTCCGGCTTCTTGGCCTTCCGGTCTGAAGAAGGTTCCCGCGCGCTCGACGTCTGCGTCGTCTGCGTCGTCTGCGTCGTCTGCGTCGTCGGCGGCGTGGGCGGCCGGGCCGAAATCCGGTAGCGGCAAAGCCCTTTATCGTGCAAAGTCACGGGGCAAAAAAACACCCGCGCTAGGTTTCGCGGGTCTTGCGGATGATGGCCTCCATGTGGTCGAGGTAGCCGGAGAGAGCGCGCCGGCCGGCGGCCGTCAGGCGGTACTCGGTCTTGGGCGTCCGCCCGTCGAACGACTTCTCGCAGGCGATGTAGGCGGCGTCTTCCAGCTTGCGCGCGTGGACGCTCAGGTTGCCGTCCGTCGTCTTGAGCGCCGCCTTCAGCTCGTTGAAGGTCAGCGACTCGTTGACGGCGAGCGCGCTGACGATGCCGAGCCGCAGCCGCTCGTGGATCAGTTTGTCCAACTCGGTCGGGTCAGGCTCGGCGGCGCGCGCGCCGTTGCGCGGGACGGCGCGCAGGAGGTTCGCCCGCGACGCGCCCTCTTTGCGCTGCGCGGTCTGTTGTCTGAGTTTGAGTGCGTTCTGTTTAGCCACCGTGCCTCCTCGCGATGATGAAGCCGAAGACGACGTGCAAGACCCCGAAGCCGAGGGCCAGCAGCGCGTTCGCCGCCGCCCACGGCAGGAAGAGCGCGGCCGCGCCGAGCGCCATGAAGCACAGCCCCATGACCGGCACGACCCGCGCCGAGAACGCGCCGCCCGTGATGACGCCCGCGCCGTAGAGCAGCAGCCACACGGCCGGGACGATCCCCGTCTGGCCGGCGCGCAGCAGCACGACGGTGAGGAGCGCGCCGACCGCGACCGGCGGCGCGAAGTTGACGACCAGCTTGCGGCCGGGCCGCGACATCAGCGCCACCTCGTTGGCGCGCGCCTTGCGCCACATCGCGCAGCCGGCGATCAGGAGCGAGAGCACGGCCTCGGCGAACCAGACGCCGACCCACGCGCGGGTCGTCGGCTGCGCCCACGCGGCGTAGGCCGCGACGAGCGCCGTCGCGCCGATGGCCGCCTGCCCCCACCCGGAAACGGCCGTGAACGTGGACGCGCTCTCCATCGACTCGCGGATGAAGCGCAGATTGTCCATCGCCCGCGCGTGCAGGGCGGGCGGCTCGGCGTTCCGGTTTGCGCTCGGGCGGATGGGGCTGACGGCGTTCACGGCAGACGCACGATACGCCGCGCGCGGGCCGTTTGTCAAGTACTTTACAGCGCAAAGACCGGGGACTTTCGCCGCCGCCTGCCGCGCGGCCGGCGGGCGGGCGTCCTTTTGTGCCCGCGCGCGCTTGTCTGCTAGCATACGCAACGCAATAGCGATCCCCAGCCCCCGTCACCGTCCAGTGTGTCCAGCGCCGTCCGACGGCCGCGCAACGGCTCTCGCGTGCGAAGAAGTATGTCTGACGCCGACAACATCGAGGCGGGCGGCGCGGCCGGCCGCGCCGCGACGCTCGATCTCATCTTCGAGCGGCTGCCCGCGGGCGTCGTCTGCCTCGACGCGGGCCTGCGCATCGTGCACATGAACGCGGCC
>DATCVD010000707.1:0-29156 GCA_036567125.1 Pyrinomonadaceae bacterium
GACGCCAGAAGGCGCGGACGCGCTCCTGCTCGCCCAAGATCACGTGGGCCGACGAGCACGTTTGCGCGGCGCGGGCCAGAGCGCGCAGGGATCGCTCCGTGCGCGCCTCGACCTGCGTGACGTGGCCGACGAGGGCGACGCCTTCGAGGCGGCCCGCCTCGTCGCGGCAGCCGTAGAACGCGCCGCGGTTCTCGCGCGCGACCAGCCCGTTGTCGCGGATGAAGCCCGCCATGTAGACGGTGTGGAGGGCGCGCCGCGAGAGGAAGTCGAGCACTTCGGCCTCGTGCCCCGTGCCGAGCGCGGCCGCGCGCGGCAGGCTTCCGACCGCCGCCCCGCCGCCGCCCGCCGCCGGTTGTAGTGGTTGCGTTTCTGAGGTTGCTCGCATCTCGCCCTGACCTGCGTTTAGTGAATCATTCGTCGATTCGTTCGGGAGAGCAGGCTTTAAGAAAGCGAACGAGCTAGTAGTCGAGGTAGTCCACGCCGCAGTCCGCCTCGGCGGGCATCTGCGGGGTGTCGTCGCCGTTCACGGCCGCCGACTGCGCCTGCAAGGTGAGATCGCCAGTGATCACGCCGTCGCCCGTGATGACCCCGTCGCCCGTGATCACGCCGTCGCCCGTGATGACCCCTTCCGCGAGCCGCGTCCCGTCGCCGACGAGCATGTTGACGGCGAGGAAGAAGAAGCCGTCGCCGGTGATGACGCCGCGGCTGGTCAGGATGCTGTCGCCGGTGATGACGCCGCTCGTCAGAAGCGTCGCGTCGCCCGTGATCACGCCGTCGCCCGTGATGACGCCGTCGCCGAGCAGCAGGCCGAGCCGGTAGGCCCGCTGATACTTGGTGACGAGTTCGACGCCCGCGGCGTAGGTGTGGCCCGCGACGATGCCCTGCGCCCACGGGAAGGTGTGGCCGGCGATGGTCGTCTGCGGCGCGGGGGCCGCCGCGGTGAGCAGCGGCGAGCCGAGCGGCGTCGCGTCCGACAGGTCTGCGCGGACGAGCCGCGCGAGCCTGACCGCGCCCTCGACGTTGAGCTGGCCCGTCCCCTGCTCCAGCATGTTGAAGCCCGCGAGCGGCTGCGCCGTGTACGTCAAGAGCGCCTTGACCATGTTCGGCGTGAGCCGCGGGTTGGCTTGGAGCATCAGCGCCGCCGCGCCCGCGACGGCCGGGGCCGCCATCGAGGTGCCGTTCAGGTACATCATCCGGCGGTTGTCAACGGGGCTGACGCCCGCGTCGAGCTGCGGGTTCTGCGCGACGAGGAGGTTGTTGGCGGCCTGCGCGTCGATGATGCGGTTTCCGGGCGCGACGAGGTCGGGCTTGACGAGGTTGTCGTAGTGGCGCACGCCCGCCTCGTCCGCCCAGTAGCTTCTGGTCGGCCCGCGCGAGCTGTAGGAGGTGACGGCGTCGTCCGCGCGCGAGTCCGTGCCGAAGGTGTTCGACGCGCCGACCGTGATGGCCGAAGGCTCGTTGCCGGGCGAGTGGACGCGGCCGTAAATCTTGCGCCCCTCCGCGTCCTTGCCGTTGTTGCCGGCGGCCGCGACCACGACCAGCCCCGCGTCCGACAGCCGCCGCACGGCCTTGCAGACGGGGTCGAACCTGTAGGAATCGACGGCCGGAGCGCCGAGGCTCATGTTGACGACGCGGATGTTGTAGGCGGCGTGGTTCGAGAGCACCCAGTCGAGCGCGCGCAGCAGGCCGGCCACCGTGCCCGTGCCCTGCGAGTTGAGGACGCGCAGGTTCACGAGCGACGCGTTCGGGGCGACGCCGACGTACTGCGCGTTCGAGATGCGGCCGTTGCCGGCGGCCATCGAGGCGACGTGCGTGCCGTGGCCGTAGGGGTCGTCGGTGCGGCCCTCGCCCGTGAAGTCGAGGCCCGCGACGACGCGCAGCCCGTTCGACTTGTCGAGGAATGATCTGTGCGTCGCGTCGATGCCGGAGTCGAGGACGGCGATGCCGACGCCCGTCCCGTCCAGCCCGGAGGCGTTCGACCCCGAAGCGGCGCGCACGGCGTCGGCCCCGGTCGTCAGCGAGACGTGGCCGAGTTTGCCGATCTGGCGGTTCACGGAGACGTAGGCCACGTCGGGGCGGGCGGCCAAGGCGGCGGCGGCGGCGGCCGGTAGCGTGGCGACGCGGAAGTTGAAGTGACGGAACTGCTGGACGTTGCTCGCGCCGCCGAGTAGCAGCGCGCCGTCGAGGTCGTTTGTCCAGCCGGCGGCCGGCTCGATGATGACGCTGACGCGCTCGGTCAGCGCACCGGCGTCAACTTTTCGACGCAGGTCGGCCGACTCCTTCTTCCGCGCCGGCTGCGCCTGCCAGTACTCGGCCCTTGCGGGCGCGGCCGGCCGAAATCCGTAACAGAAGAGGGCGAGTATGAATGCAAACAGCGGTACGGCTGGCCGCAGACCCTTCATAATGCGAGTCTCCTTCGTTAGCCCCCGGCGCGGCGGGAGGGCGGGGAGTTATCCCCGCCCCGGAAAAGCACTGCGCTGAGAGCTTAGTGGTGTGCGCTCGGAGGCAAATTCTGCGGCGTCAGGCAGGTGGCAACCGGATTGACGAACAGCATGCACCCGTCGCTATCTTTATCGAGACTTGTGGTGATTCGTTGACGAGGGAGGAAGGGGGAGACGCGGTCGTCATCTAACCCAAGCAACGATTCAGATTACGGGTTTTCAAAGGGGGGTTTGCGGCCAACGACGTTTTTATAACATAAACCTTGTTGATAAACAAGTCACAATTTTAATCACAGGCATTTAATTCCAGACGCGACCGAATCGGCACGAGGAGGCTACGTCGCGCTCACCGGAGAAGTCCTGCGGGCGGGTCGGGTTGCGGCCGCGCGTGGGGAGGGCGAGAAAGTCTTGACAAGGCGTGTATGATGTCTGCGCTCTAACCTCCGGCGGCTTGCCTCAGAGCCGCCCACACCGCGCCTCACAAGCGCCTAACAACCTGTTAAGGAGACCTCTATGAAGAAGACTCTCACACTCTTCGCGCTGCTGCTCCTCGTCGCACCGGCCGCCGCGCAAAACTCCAACTCCCCGACGAGCGCCGCCAGCGCCGCGGCCAATTCCAACGCCAAGACCGCGCGCCGCGGCCCCATCTTCCGCGCCAACAAGGAACAGATCAAACAGGCGCAAGCCCTGCTCAAACAGCGCAACCACTACGCGGGCGAGCAGACCGGCAAGCTCGACGACACGACGCGCGAGGCCCTGCGCAAGTACCAGCAGGCCGAGGGCATTAAGGTGACGGGCACGCTCAACGCGGCCACGCTCGAACGGATATATGTTACGTGGAATTAAAGTTAAGAAAATTGATGTCAGGTAGGACTATTTTCTCTTACATGTAAAAACGGTAGCTCTGCGCGGGCTGTTCTTGTTCGTCATCCTCAAATACCTTAAGCACTTGCCCAACGTTCCTTGAAAAGCCGATGGTGATAGGAAGTCCGCTACAGAAATCAGCGGTGTTCCAATTCAGCTTTGTAAGGGCCAAGATTTCCCGGCAAATCTCCTTGTAGGACGAATCGCCGCGCGCCTTAATGACTTCAAACGGGGCCGGCAGGTGAACGCCGGGATAAGTTTTCAACTCCGGCACATACCCTTTGGTATAAAGAAACGATGTGCTCTTATCAATAGCAAACATACTGCCGCGGGGTACGGGCATAGAGCCGTACCGAACTAACCTGACAGGGGACTTTCTTAAGGTAATCAGGTCATACATGATGCCAGCTTTTTCTAGTAGTTCACTGAAGCCCCTTATCTCCCCATCCCGAAAGCCGGAGGTCTTGTGAATGACCATTCTTCTCGGCTTCTGTTCTCTATGTACGTTGAAGACTTCCAAGGCTGAGGTTAGTAAGCTGACAGACTTATCGTAATCTAAGAACGGCTCGCCCAAGACATCATCAAAGTCCACCTTCCTGCCCCTCAGGATCACGTCTTGAAAGTCGTTGGCGAACATGTGGGCCATTGAGGTATAGACATCATCCTTGTAGTGGCTCTTTTTGTGATAGAAGCTGATCCCCAAGTAGCAGGTTCGCGGGTCAAGCTCGTCCAGAATCCACGGGTGTCTGCCAGACTTGTAGTAGATGCCGGTGCAGAAGTTCCACGCTTTGGTGGCGGCGTTCTGGGTCGTCTTGTCGTGCGGGTCAATGGTGGCCTGCCTGAGGATTTGAATAGGCACTCCCACCTTAGAACTCATGGCAATCTTTTTAATGCTGCTGCGGAAGTTGATATAGAACGGGTCTTCTTCCTTCGGTGGTAGTGGTTGCTCTGTGAACAGGTCGAGATCCCTGAATAAATCTAGCTGGTTAGGGTCAATCTCTTTCTTTTTAAGCTTCTTGTGGTAGTTGCCGGCTTTGTGGCCGAGGTCGTACATTTCCTCAGTCAGCACGCAGAGGATCACATCCGGCTTGTCGTCACCGCTGATCTCTAGCATCAGCTTTATCTTCTCTTCAAAGAGCGCGAGCAGGCCGGAGGTAAACAGGATGTCTTTAGAGCGGTCGAGCTTGGCATACTCGCCGAGCTTTATCTCCTGGACGAACCTGTTTTCAACTACAAGCCTCGTGTGGAAGGCCCTGCTGCAACCGGGGAAATCGGGAAACAACTCCTTGTTGATGTCTTCCTTGTCCTTGTGCGGCTGGCTCTCGATGTAGTCATTGCAGAGTTCAATCCACTCCCGGGTCTTATCCACAAACTCCCTGATGCTTACAATGCCGAGGTTGATCTTATCCTTATGACTCTCCTTCAGGGCGTCATAAGGCCCGCCGACGCCGAGGCCGAACTTGCAATAGGTGTCAACACCCTCTTTAAACCGCAACTGAGGCTCGGACAATCTCTCAACGTTCATTGCTTTGGCCCAAAGTAGTCATTGAACAGGAGAAAATTGGAGGTGAAGGAGAGATTGGCTGTGCTTATCTCCGCTACCTGCGAGCTGGCTAGGTCATCGCAATAGAAAAGTATAGTGTCGGAGCTATCAGATAGGAACTGCTTCCACGCATGGAGCAGGTACAAGTAATGCTCGTTGAATGTCCCGGCAATCTCTTTGGTGATCCTGATACCTATATCCCTTCTCGTTTTCGTGGCGTCTGTTGGATAGCTGAAGTGCCAGCCGGGCTCAATCTGAAAGAACCACTGAGAGCCAAGCCTCTCGAAAGCCAGCTTCACCGCCATGTGCTTGAACTCCATCAGCTTCCCTGAGTTGTTAATGTAGATTTTGAACCTAGATGTTTCCTTCTCCTTAATCAGCGGCTTGTATTCAAATCTGGTGGTAGCTTCGTTATCGAGAACTTTAGCGGAAAAGTAAAAGCGGTCGTCGGTCGGCACGATCATGTTCTTCCAAGCGTAGATGGAAAGCACGCGGTTCAGCAGCTCCACGTACCAGTTTTCTTCAATCTCGCTCGGGTCTTTTATCTCTAAGGTGTCGTCCGAGTAGTCGCAAAAGCCCCGCAACTCGCATTCGGGGTCATGCAGGTCAGAGAACGTATAAAGCCTGCCGCCCCTGATGATGAACGCGTAGTAGCCCTGTATCTGATAGATGATGTCTTTGGGTTCTCTGTGGGGGGTGGGGGCGGAGTAGATTCTTTGGGGCAGTCTAATGACGGGAAACCAGTTTGATAACACCTCCTCTTTACTGTCTTCGATATAGATTATCTTGTCATACTTAAACTCGCCTTCAACGACCTGACGGAGCGAGCTAAGAACATCAACCGTGAACAAGTCCCTGGCCTTGTCGAAAGGAAAGACAACACTCTCACTTCCTTTCTTGATGATGCCGGGGTCACACTTCAGGTAGTCCTGGACGCTTTTCCAGTAAATCGCTCGGGTGTCCGGGTGATAGAACAGAAGGATGACAGGGACATTCATCACCTTCCACAGCTCAACATACTTCTTTTCGACCCTCACCCGGACGAAGTCTTGTTTCTCAGAGGTGATGTAGCTGCTACCGGCCTTGATCTGAGTCTTTAAGGACTTCCCCTCAAACTCAGAAGCCCTTACCAAATCAATCTCCCCGTCAATACCGGCGTTGTCAGGCTCAAGCCTCCTGAACTCGCAGTTCATTTCGTTGACGACGGTGGCAACAGCAAGAATGCTGTCTTGCTGGAGCTTCTGTGTTGGAGGCCGTTTAAGGGGCATTACATCTCCGGTAATAACTTTCAGCCACTCCGTTTATCTAAGCCAAATAATACCACTCACGCCCTTAACAAATCTGGCGATGACAAATATACACGCTAAAGTGTTGATTTTTAAGAGGTTGCGGGCGACTGCGGGATGTAGTATAAGCCTCGCCGTCGGGCTGAATGGAGCAATAACAGGCCAATTCACGCCTTGTTTTAAGCTTGTGAAACCTCGGGGCCAATCGTGGTTGAGAATTCGATACTTTGGGACAGGTATCCTCTGGTAGCCCGGCACCCGCTCGCCCGGTCATGGCTCATTTGCGAGGCGTCCTACGGCCGCGCGCCCAACACGATTGATGCCTACGCCCGCGCGCGGGAGGACTTTTTCACCTTCTGCGCGGGCCGCGGCATTAAGCCGGAGCTAGCGACCAAGGAGCACGTCGCCCTGTGGGTGGGCGAGCTTACCTCGCGGCCACACCGCCGGGGCGCGAACGTCAAAGCTATCGACTCGGGGGCCGGGCTTTCAAACGCCACCCTCCAGCAAAAAGTAACAGCCGTCCGGCTGTTCTTCGATTTCCTCATCGAGGAGGGCTTCCGCGCCAACAACCCTGTGGGGCGGGGCCGGTACACGCCGGGGAAGGGCTTCGCCGGGCACAGGGATCGGGCCTTGATCCCGCGCTACCGGAAGCTGCCCTGGATACCGGGTGACGACGAGTGGCAAGCCATCACCGGGGCGGTGAAGACCGAACCCCTACGTAACCGCGCCATGTTCCTACTTTGTTACGACGCGGCCCTCAGGCGGGATGAATTATGTTCGCTGGGGATTAGCGACTTCGACTTCTCCCACCAGCTTGTAACTGTCCGGTTCGATGTCGCCAAGCGGCGGCGCGAGCGCGTAGTCCCGTTTTCCGATAAGACTGCCGGGCTTTTAGTCAGGTACGTTCAGCACAGGCGGACATTGAGCATCGAAAGAGGCAGGCTGTTCCTCTCGGAGTCGAACCGCAACCGCGCGACACCTATCTCGTACTGGTCGTGGTCCAAGATCATAGAAGGCGTTGCACGCCGGTCCGGGATCGAGAGGTTCACGACCCACACGCTGCGCCACCTCCGCCTGACAGACCTCGCCCGCTCCGGGTGGGACATCCACGAGATCGCGACCTACGCCGGCCATGCCAACTCGGAAACCACGCGGTGCTACATCCACCTCAGCGGGCGCGATCTATCGGAAAAAATTCGGCGGGGGATGGACCAGATTCACAAGTGGCGTCTATCAGTCACAGCAAAGGAGTTGGGATGAAGGCTAACGCCGCCCGCAAAAAGGTAGGGAAGCGCGCAGGGAATGCCGTCTTCGACACGTCCCCCTACGACCGTAACCCTGAACTCACGGAGGCGGAAAGCCGGGCCATAAAGACCGCCCTGAAACAACGCGAAATCAATTCTCAGCGTTGGCTCCTTAAATACGGGCACGAACTGGAAAGGCTGCTGCAACCCGTCCGGGACGCCATACGATTTACCGGATCGACAAAGAGGCACCATGAGGTCGGGATAAGGGCAAGGCTATTAAAAGCGATGGACGCCTTGGGCAAAAGCTACTGGGCTTTTTCCGAGACGGAGTGGGTGCTGGTCGTCGGCAAAGATCTGGCGGATTACAGGCAGAACTCGGCGACTTCGGCTTCGGGCCGCTGCTTCTTACTAGCCTTCGGCTACCTCGCCGGCCGGGTCAGGGCCGGCAACGAGTTCGGTAGTTTTTCAACAACTGTTGTTGCCAGAAAAGTATTCGGCGCGGGCGTGGTCACGGAGAGCATAAAGCGCGTTCAGGATGAAATGCTCCGGCTGGGTTACTGCGGCAAGCTCGTCAGAAAGCGGGTCCCGAATTCAATCTGTAAAGTCTTCTTGGCCTGCGGCAGCGCCCGGACGGAAGACATCACGCTTGACGTGCTCGAGAATGTCCGTAATCACAGCCCCTCAGAATTAACCCGGAGAACCATAGTCCCGTTATCCCGCGCGCTGTTCGCGCTGGGCATCCTCCCCGACCCCCTCAAGCCGTACATACCCGTTGGTTGGCCCGAGAACAGTGCCGCCGTCGGCGTCCCGGAGAAGTGGTGGGAGTGGATCAGGCGCTGGCATGATACGACCACCGTTGAACCGAGCACTAAGAGGCAAAGCTTCTACTCCCTAACGAAAGCCGGGCGGTGGATAAATAAGAATCACCCCGAACTCGCCGATCCGGCGAAGTGGACGCGCGCGAACGCCGCCGAGTACGTCGCGGCCCTCATGTCCTCAAAAGTCGGGGAGTGGGCGGTGCCCAACCGGGCGCATAACAATAGCCGCGGCAAGCCTCTAGCGCCGAGGACAGTGGCCCACAACCTGAATGCGATGCGGTCGTTCTTTAGAGAGTGCCAGGAGTGGGAGTGGATAGAACGCAGGTTTAACCCCGGGCGGGCATTCGAAAGTCCGACGTCCATTAAGGTCAAGTTAGCGCCCGACCCCAGGGTGATAGCGGACGACGTGTGGGCCAAGCTTCTCTGGGCCGGCCTCAACCTGACGTTAGAAGACCTACCCTGCAACATGAGGAGTAACAGGAGAGAGGAGCGCATCCCCTATTACCCTTTAGAAATGGTAAGGGCCGTAGCCGCCGTCTGGCTGCTCACCGCCTTGCGGGCCGGCGAGATCGTCCGCCTGAGGGTGGGTTGCGTGCGCTGGCAGCACGAAGACGTAAGGATACCGGAGATTGAGGAGGTTCTAGAGAAGGAGGCCGTGTGCTGGCTCCACGTGCCCGTAAATAAAACGAAACACGCCTTCACCAAGCCGGTCGATCCTCCCGCCGGCAAGGCCGTGGAAGCGTGGGAGAGAGTCCGGCCCGAACAGAAGCCGGAGTTAGATGACAAAACCAATGAGGTGGTGCATTTTCTATTTTCTTACCGAGGGAAAATCCTTAGCAAGGCATACATAAACGGAACGCTGATACCTATCCTATGCCGGAAGGCGAACATCCCGGAGAGCGATAGTAGGGGGGTTATAACCAGCCACCGCGGGCGCGCAACTATAGTTACCCAATTATTCAACGCGAAGGATCCTATGAGCCTCTCCGAGCTTCAGGAGTGGGTCGGGCATCGCACCCCGCAGTCAACCCAATACTACGCGAAAGTGAGGCCGACCAAGCTGGCGAAAAAGTTCGCCGACGCCCGCTACTTTGAGCGCAACGTGAGGACCATCGAGGTGCTCATAGACAGGGACGCGGTTATCAGCGGCGCGGCGGCGCGGGGCGAGCCCTGGCAGTATTTTGACCTCGGGCACGGGTGGTGTACGCACGCATTCTTTATCGATTGCCCGCACCGGCTGGCGTGTCCCAAGTGCCAGTTCTACGTGCCCAAGGACTCAGCGAAGGGGCAGTTGATAGAGGGCCAGGCGAACTTGCAGCAAATGTTGCAGCGCATCCCCCTGACGGATGATGAGCGCGCGGCCGTCGAGGAGGGTATGGAAGTATTTGAAAGCCTGTGCCAACGCTTGGCCGACGTTCCGACGCCGGCGGGGCCGACGCCCCGCGAGCTGGTACAGCTTAGGCGCACTGGCAAAGAAGACTCTTAACAGAAGGGTCAAATTGTAAAGAGTCGTACCCGTCAATCCTAAATTTCTCCATATAAACGCGCCCTGCTTAACGGCTCTCCAACAGCCGTAATGTAAAGAGTGAGGATGAAGATGACCATCAAAGCAGCGGTTGACGGGAGGAAGAGAGACTTTTTGACCGAGGGGGAGGTCAAGCGCCTGTTAGACGCGGCGAGGCGCGGGCGTCACGGCACGAGGGATTACCTGATGCTGTTACTAACCTACCGCCACGGGCTGCGCGTGTCGGAACTGGTTGACATTCGCCTGCGCGACCTCGACCTCGACGCGGCCCGACTTTACGTGCGACGCCGCAAGGGCAGCCTCTCAACAACGCAGCCGGTCGAGGGCGACGAGCTGCGGGCGATTCGGGCCTACCTGCGCGAGCGGGGTGAGACGAGGACACCCTACCTATTGCTCGGCGAGCGCGGCCCCTTGACCAGGCAGGCGGTTAACTACCTTCTCAGAGAGATAGGCCAACGTGCCAAGCTAGATATAAACGTCCACCCCCACATGCTCCGCCACAGCACCGGATACTACCTCGCCAACAAGGGCTACGATACTCGCCTGATCCAGGACTATCTAGGTCACAAGAACATCAGCCACACGGTCAAGTACACCAGAACAGCCGCCTCCCGGTTCGAGGGCCTGTGGCGCTGAAGGTCGTTGGCTAGTTGACTTAATGCGGGGCGGAGGCGTGCGGACGCCGGGAGGTTAACCATGAGGCCGGTCACGAGGGAGCAGTGGCAGGACGCCGTTGACGTGGCCGACCTGCTGGCGCGCATCACCACCGCCAAGGTCTTATTGTTCCTCGAACTGGCGCGCGTCTTCGGCCTGCTCGATGAGGACGGGGGAATTGACGCTCAAGCCTGTCAGGAGGTTATCGAAGACGCTCGCAGCAGGGGCGTCATGCCCAGCGCGGACGCCATGCGGAGGTTTATCACCGATTAAAAAAATGGTTCTCTAAAGCCTGCAAGTGAAGCCTACTCACTTGGCAATTTTACGAAGACTCTTATAAGGGCCGCACTCGTGCCTGTAGCCCTCCTCCAGCAACTCTAATTTCTCCCCCAGTTCGGCGAGATCTTCGATATATCCGAGTGACACATCCTTGCCGCAGAGCGGGCACTCAGCCACCGGCACAATAAGAAATAGATCCTCGTCATAACTGTATGTAATGAATTGCAGGTCCTCAACCCGGGCGGTGATGTCCCCCTTACTGTTGATGCCGATCCTGATCTCGTGCTCCGGGCCGATGATTCCCGCCAGCTTCCCGCGCACCTTCTCCAGCTTCTCCGCCTGCCACAGCAACCTCGCCGCCTCCCGTTGCGGGCGTTCGTCCCGCCAGGTGAGAACCGCCCTTTCCCGCAGAGTTACTCGGCCTTCCTGCCCCATCACTAACCCCCCTAGCTAATCATGCGCGTGGACGCTCCGAGAGCCTCCTCAAGCCGCGCGAGGAGGTCCACCTTCCCGAGCCTGATCTCCTCAACGTCGTCGCGGAGAACTCTCACACCGTGCGAGCATATCGGGCACTCGAGCCGGCGCTCGCTGCGGTAGGGCAGTACCGGGATGAAGTAGAGGGTGAGCCAGGTGCGCGTGTGGGTGTGGCGGTAAGACACGGTGTTGGAGCACCTCGGGCATCTCACCTGGGCTACATCACCGTAGTCCCTTTTCTTGCTCCTTCCGAGGCCAATAATCAAAAACATGGGTCGTCTCCCCGCCCGCTGCCAGGCCGAATCATGTTGTGCAATATCCCGGCAGCTTTGGTATCTTTAGCTCCCCGCCTCTTTGACATTAGTAAGGGCTAACTCATGCGTATCGAGGCTCTGGAGCACGGATGATCCGTGTCGCCTCGGAGTCTTTTGACGGGCTCCCGGCGAGCTTGGAGTCCCCGCATAGCTTAGTCCCAAATGTCTCCACCCGCAAGAACATAAGGCTTCTCGACTTCCCATCAGGAGAGGAAATCTGATGGGGAGCTCATCGAGGCCCAAGCCTGCGCGGCTTGCGGAGAAGTTGTTACAGGTGCGTACTGCCTTGGGGCTGTCTCAAAACGAGATGCTCCGCCGCTTGGGGCTGGCCGATGAGCTATTCCGAAGTAGCATCTCAAAGTACGAGCTTGGCTCGCGGGAACCCCCCTTGCCTATCCTGTTAAAGTACGCACAGGCGGCCGGTGTTTGTGTTGATGTTTTAATAGACGATCTTGCGAACTTGCCGCATAAGCTGCCTGGCTCCCCCCGACACAAAAGTTATGATCGGGAGAGGCTAAAAAGGCCCTGACTAATGGCACAGCGTATACCAAAAGGATGCCTCAACCGCCAATTCCACTTAGGCACGTCTAAGTATTCCCCTTACCATCAAGGACTTTCGCATGCCATACATACCTGTACAGTTTAAGGGCCAACAGATCAAAGAGGGTCAGCTCAGCGATAATATGAACGCGGTGAACTGTTTTTCCCTCGTAAGAAAAGCCAAGTTGATTAGGTACGTGGTTGACAAGCGTGCTTCGCAGATATTGCTATATTTTGCTGGCCGCACCTCCCCATTCGTCATAGACCTTGGTCAGCAAATGCGATTTGGTGATGAGTCCATATCGGCTTATGAATACTGTAAACGTGCGCTGGAGGTTGGAGATTTGCTCGACTTTATCATCCAACCAAATTCTATCACCCAAGTACTAATCTACTGGTTCCACGTCAGACATCTCGGTTCTGAGTCAGAGGCAGGAAAGTACTCTAAAAAAGAAGAGGGACTGTTCGCCTTTAAGACTAAATCGGGCGAGAAAGCTGAAAGATTGGTGACGAGGTTGCTAAGGGACAAGTATGGTCACCAATTTTCACCGGAGCTTCTGGACAATCCCGGAGTGTTTACGATCTATTACAAGGGTAAGAAAACCCGAAAGCCCGACCGTGTCTGCTCAGTCTGCAACTTAAACTTTGAAGTTAAGAAGAGAAATCGGGACAGACACTATAGAGTTTCGCATAGCGAGGCAAGGCCCTTTGCCTCTGAAAACAGTGCGGACGGCTGGCACGCATTTGTTTTCCCTGATATGTCTGTCCATTTCGTTCCAAACGCGAAAATCATATCAGCAATTCAGGCGAACATATTCACCCCTGGTAGGGATGGATATGATTCATGGGCTACATTAGATAGAAGTTTTATTAAAGATGAAACACCGCCTGTTTGCACGTATCAGGAGTAACTTTAACTAGACTACATAAGCAGGATGGATTCCTCGCCGATGCTGGACCCGAATGAGCTTTGGTTTAAGCAGAAATGCTATACCTCCGAAGGACCGTATCTGCTGCCGTTTGCGCCGAACATTAACTGGAAGAGTGCTTCAGTTTTTATTGTGGGCTTAAACCCTACCGGCTCTTTCAGAGACGAATTCGACTCCTTTGAGCATTACTGGCAGGCTCTCACCCGTCACCCGGATACATACAAAAAGATTCATCAGGAGAAATATCTACGACGACCCGAAAGCCGAACCAGTAAAAGAATTAGGTACCTGACAGAGTGGTTAGATCCGGTCAATGTTTTAGTTACGAACACCTTTGCTTACCCCACTACTAACCCCTTATTTATTCCGACTCACATCAGGAGGGAGCCGGTCGGCGAGAGACTGCTTTCCAGATTACTCAGAACCTGCAAGCCCAAAGTCGTCTTTTTTCACGGGGCGGAAGCTAGGAAGTTCGGCGAGGCATTTTTCGGGGTGAAGCTGAATCCATATCTGGAACCGTCCAGACAGCCCGTGATTAGATGCATACCTGATACGGACTCTGTGAGCTCGCTATTCGCGTATCATCATCTGGTAGGGCGTGTTGAAACTAAGGATGTGACGGATATGAAGCTGAGACAATTTGCCGAGCGGATCCTCCAGCGCGTCTAAGCTGGCAAGAGGTATGCGCGGAGACAATGTTACTGCGGGGAGCACTCCTGGACATGCGCATGCGTGTTGGCTGCATGCGGTGGTTAGATTGCCCCGGAGAAGCTGCGCAGGGAAGGTTGCGTCAAGTGAGGATCTCTGCAATTAACTTTGGGAGTTTAAAGTCGATGGGAACATCAAACCACTCTAGCAATTCGCCATAGCTGTAAATAAATGGACTCTCCCCCTTTTTTCCCGAATACGGCCTTCGCCCAAACCGCTTCTCATATCTTCGGACAAAGGTGGGGCGTTTGAATCCTTTGGTCTTTTGCCACGGAACATCGAGTGAGCGAAGGAACTTGTATGAGTTGGCCTTACCTAGACTAATGAAGTGTTCTGTTTGAACAGCTGGAGATATACCAGTCTCAATTTCAATAAGTTTTGGAATTGGAATCAATGGCCGCGCTGAAACGACGGCAGGGCCTAGTGACATTTCTAAGGCACTCGCGTAACGCTTACGTTCGGTCTGCGGCTGTAGTGCAAGGATTGATCGTTCTGCTCTTAGAAGAGGGTCGAACCGGCTGCGGAGCTTGCTCACCTTGAGCTTGGAATACGATAGACCTAACCTTCTGAGTAGAAGCATAAGGCCATCGCGGTATGACCGCCCAGGCCGAAAGTCCGCGTATAACTTGTCGCGCAGAAACGGAGGAATCTCACAGTCGCGAAGGAGCAGTGGCAACACTCTAACTCTGCCCGCATCTATTTGGTCCTTTAGCAGGGACCGCACTTCCTCTTTAACCCAATTCGACCTAACAGCCTCAGGCGACAAAACTACAGCGACAAACGAGGATTCTTCGATTCCTTGCTCAATTTTCTCGATGAGTGAGTCTCCAAGTCTGATTTCTGCTTCATCGAGCCAAACTCGAGCACCCGCGTGTTTAAGGTCAGCAGCCAACTTGCGGACAAAGGGCTTGTCCGCTGATGTGTGACTCAGGAAAATGGAGGCATTCATTATGGAGCGACAACCGCTAGTAAATTCTACAAAACATTGTTCTATGGAACTGGTATTTTGCTAAATACGCCTTTGTGGTGTCAGACGAGTAGTGACAGGAGCTCACTGTCTATAAGGTCAAATAAGGTCAAATTCAGATTTTTTTCAATTTAGCTCACTTCTTCCTCTTAGCCTTACTAGGCTCAGCACGTCCAGCCTCAGCGCCGCCAGCCGCGGCCTCACCGCCAAATATGTCCTCCGCGTGCCCGGCTATCTCTTCGCCAATCTCCTCCCCGATCTCATCCGTTCCTTCTTCCCCGAACTCAGTTACGCCGAGCTCTTTTTTAGCGAACACGCGCCGGGCCTTAATGTTTAAGATTTCGATGATCTTCGTCCTGTCCGCGACGATGCGCTGAATATCATCTCCGTCGAGCAGAATTACGTAGTAGCGGCTGTTATCGGTGACTTGGCCCGCATAATTCACGGCGTCGCCGGTGAACTTGCCGGTGGTAATGACGGCAATGATGTCGGCGTGCGTCAGAAAGGTAAGCCCTACCTCCTTGGCGATCACGTCAACGTCCACCTTCTTCGTGTTCTTACACTGCATCTGCCAGCGGCTGTAAACGATCTTGTCCGAAGCCGCAGTCACGTCCACTTCCGCCCCTCCGGTGGCTTGGAAACTTCTCAGCCGCCATTTGGAGAAGCGAAGGCCAAGGAGCCTGATGATCCAAATAGCCAGTAGCTCGAGGGCCTTTCCTTTAACGTGCTTATCCGGGTCATCTAGGTCCTTAACAACGTCCTCGAACGTCCTTCTCAGTTCGGTGGTGTTAACGTCGGCAAGCTCGGCCAAATTCTCCAGCGTCGGCCCGAGCAGATCATTCTTACTCTGCTCCGTGAGGCGAACGTCGTGAGGCTTCGCCCCCCGCCCGCCCGTGGTCTTTTCGCTCTCGACCAGCCCCAGAGCTTCGAGCGGTTCGATGATGTCTTTGACGAGATTTTTTGTCGTAACCCGGATGCTGTACACACTCCGGGTGTGCTGTGCAATCTTATTGGACGGCGTAAACTCCTCGACGGAGAGGTTAATCATGGAGAGCAGGAAATACTTCTGCTCGGGCGTCAGCGTGTACAGTTTGTCGATTAAGTCTGCGTCCACGTTGATAAGATCGTATACAACGTCCCAATTCACGGCGAAGCCCGTAGGGTTCATCAGCTTCGCCCTAGCGAGCCAAGCCACCATCGTGCTGATGTAGGTGCTGTTCGGGGGGATGGCGATGTTGAGGAGGTCGTTCATCTCCTCACCCAAGTATTCTAGCGTGACTTGTTCGCCACGCGCCCGGATATTCTCGATGAGGCGCAGGAGGGTTAGCCCCTCAAGCTCCGTGATTATGTGGGTGGCGAAGCGCCGGTACATGGCGTCTTCGCCACCCGCGTCGTGGAGCCGGATTAACTCGTCCGTGAGCTCGGTGGCTCTGTACCGTTTGTCCCTGTGGCCTCCCACCGACTCGGTGAGGCCGTAGGCTTTGAGGGACAGGCGACAATTCATCGCCATCTTGTTCGAGTTGTCGGCGTTACCGTGTCCGGGGAAGTAGGTGACGCGGATTTGTTCTTGCAGAGCCTCTTGGTCAGGCTCGTGGGACTTGCACAAACGCAACAGTTCGATCAGAGGTGTTTTCTCCGGGCCGAACTGATCCCCGTAGGTGAACCGGCGTGAGGGACGCGCGTTAGCTGGCATATTCTAGCTTTTACGAGAATAGTTGGGGTTGTGCCTTCCGCTTCGCCTTCCGCTTCGTCTCGGACTCTGCCTCTTTCTTAGACCCGGCAGAGCGTTGTGCGGGGTCTAATGCAGGGAACCTAAACTTTGAACCCTTCAGGTACTCCTCGTTCATCTCGAAAGCGAGCCACTTCCGGCCTAGCTTCTCGGCGACGTAGCCGGTCGAATTCGACCCGGCGAAGGGATCGAGCACGGTGTCACCCTCCTCGGTGCAGAGGTTGATGACGAACTCCGGCAGCGCGAAGGGGAACCTCGCGGGGTGAGGCTTGATCCCCTCCTCGCGGCAACGCCTCTGGTAGATGTCGTTGCTCGACGTGTTGGAGGCGGCGATGACATTCACCGGCGCGACGCCGCCTATATCATCTTCCACTTCCTCGTCCTTAAAGATGTTCGGCGGGATAGCCCCCCCGTTGTCCGTCTTGAACTTGGTGCTGATCTGATGCTCGGACGGCCGGAGCTTGGCCGTATAGCCGTTCTTCATGAGGGCGTGTTGCGACTCGCTATACGGCTTCAGTACGCGCTTATTGTTGGCTTTCGGGTTTGTCGAAGGGCTGAGCCACCAGACGGTGTTAACGGCGTCCTTCACCCGGATGCGGCGGATCGTGACCCATTCGGCCGGCGTCGGCAGTTTCGCAGGGTTATACCAGTAAAGCTCTTGCGCGAGGTGCAGGCCACAGCCGCCGTCTGCTTCGGGCTTGCAGAGTTCAAGAACGAGCTCGAAGTGATAGAGACTTCTGACCGGCTCGCCCCTGATCCACGTCCCCCCGATGTCGATGACAAGAGACCCGTCGGGCTTTAGAACCCGTTTGAACTCACGGGCGAACTTAAGGAACCACTCGACGTACTCGTGCGAGGAGACGTTGCCGTAAGATTTCTTGCGAAGTAGTGCGAATGGCGGCGACGTGCAGATTAGATTCACCGAGCCACTTTCCACTCCCTTCAGAAGCTCGAGCGAGTCTCCTAAATAAGCGCTGCCATGTTTTGTCGAGTAATAAGGGACTAATTTTTCAGCCACTTCTCACACTCCTCAGGGCTAAGGGTATAACACCCCACTTCCAACAGCGTCAATCTAAAGTGGCCCTCTCTCTTCAAGCCACTAAATGTTGGGGCGAAACCATGACGATGGCGACTGCGGATCACCCAAAAGGCCACATCACTCAATTACCTAAACCAACGCTTGCCGGCTTTTAGGGCCACATCAACAGGTGGAGAATGATTAATAGAATCGTAATTGCGGCCGTCAATTTTTGGGCCGTAAAGTAAGGAGCAATCCGGTTCCGGCTGTTAGGGCGACCCGGTGCAATACTAAGCCACCTGAGAGCCTTCCAGCCCCCGCAGGCGGCCGTAACCGCCTGCGGGGGCTAGGGCTCCTACCAACCTTCGCGTGCTGCCCTACCAGCCCCTAAGACGCCCCTGTTGCAGCTTCTTTGGGCGAACTAGCGGCGTGGTGAAGATCCGCCGCGACCGACGTATCTAACGGCGCGTTATCCTCACTCTTCAACTTACTCTCGATTTCGAGTTCGGACTTCGTGGCGAGGGCAAGGCTTTCGGCCGTGGCGCACAGGAGGTCACGGACCTGTTTCTTTTGCTCCTCCTTGAAGTCATCCTCGTCAACGAATTCGTAGTTGAGCGTGAAGATGGTGTGCAGAACAAGCTTCATCTCGTAGCGGCGGACGAATTCGCTCTCCAGGCTCTTCTTCGACATCTTGTGCCTGAGGTCGAGGAAAGGCGGGAACTCGGCGTTGTAGTACAGATGGACTTTGCCGCCGAGCGTGCGGATGGAGAACCCTACCTTGTGCGGGTCGTGCGGCCAACCGAGCGTGAGCCAAGCGGTATCAATCTTTTTGACCGGCACGGGGTTGACGACAGGGATCTCGACCTCCGTAAAGTCTTTTTTACGGATTTTCACCTTTATGACCTTACTGCTGTCGCCCTTGTCGTCGGGAACTTTATCCTCATTAGGATCGACGCGCGGCCTAGGCTTTGGCTCCGGCCTCTCGACGACGTTGATCGGCAAGCGGTGGGTGAGGGCCGTGCCGATGGCGAAATCAAGCTGCACCTGTATGTAGCCCTTCGTCCCGACCTTGGCGGCCTCCGGGCATTCAAAGTGGCAGCGCACGCGGCCGCCCTTCATCTCGCCAGCGCCCACGTAGTTGACGCCGTGTGCGAGGACCCTGATCTGCGAATTCATCTGGTCGGCGTGGCTCCAGTATGAAGGCGCGGCATCGGTCTCAAACACGAAGCTGTACCGCTGGCCGGGGTACAGATCCACACTCGTCCCCTTGAACCTCCAGCGGACGAACGTCGGGGGCTCCACCGCCTCGATTGGCGGAAGCTCGCGCTTGGTGGCGGCCACCTCGCGGCTCTCCTCCACGTCCGTCCACTTCTCGAGCTTGCGCGTGAGCTGCTCGAAGCTGACGCCGGCCGCCTTCAGGTACTTCTTTATCAGCGAGGCAATCGTATCTTGGGCGTCCTCCGGCTGCTTAATATCCGCGGCAGCGAGCGTGACGTTGAGCTCCTGAAGCTTGGTGTCGAAGCTCAGGCGGCGGACGAGCTCCTCCAAGATCATCTTCTTGATGGGCGTCTCCTTCGCGTGTTCGCGGGTGGACGTGAACATCTCATACTTCGCCCTCGGATCGAGCTCGTTGCAATCAATCTGGACGACCATGTACCGGCCCACCGCCCAGAGCTTGGCACCGCTCTGGCCGGTGACGATGGCACGGCTCTCCTCGGCGTGCGTCTGGCCGTCCAGCGTCAACAGGATCGTCTTGTCAGGGTCCACCCAGTTCCTAAGGACATCGTTCGACGACCGTCTGGCTGGATCTACCACCCAGTACCTGATCCTGACTCGTCCCAACTCGCCGACACCCGTCCGCGCGCCGTAATCCCACTTCGGCAGGACGTAATACTCGGAGGCGCGGTGCAAGATTCTGGCCTTATCACTGGCCGCCTTCGCTCCGTCTTCGCCCGTTACGGCATCCGCCTCGGTATCCGCGCCCTCTTCGGCCTTCCCAGCCGACTCTCTTAACGTGGCCGCCCACGCGCGCTCCAGCGCGTTAACAGTTCCGCGGATGACGCGACCGTATCGGCGGTATCCGGGGAAGGTCGGGTATCCCTGGGCCTTGCTGGGCCGCAGCGCGTAGATCTCTAGCCACACGGGGAACAGCGGCTCGGCGAGCGATCTCATAAGCAGGCCGTAAAGGCTGTTCTCGCCGACGGGGTTGAAGAGATCTGCGGCGTTGTAGCCGATGTGGCGCACGAGCGTGCCGGCCGGAAATTCCTCTTCAGGTATCTCGACTTCCGGCACCCTCCCGCCGGTAGTGAGGTAGCGGTAGGTCGGCGTCTTCGCCATGACGCCGTCCTCCTCATCCCAGGTGGCTTCCACGAGCGTGAACGCCACCGTCTTTGCGCCCACCTTGCGCGAGGCGATGAGCGTGAGGTCGGAATACTGATAGGTGCTCGAAGCGCCTTGGCCGTGCTTGCCCGTAAGCCACGCCTTCGACTTCTTGTTGCCACGATTGAGCGACAGGATGGTGCCGGGCATCTCGGCGGCGGTGAGGCCGATGCCGTAGTCGCGCGCGTCGAAGATCGAATCCTTGTGATCCTTGGCGCTGCCAACGAACCCGGTGACGGTCACCGTCGCCTGCGCCAAGTCGCGCACAGCCGCGTCGTCGAGGCCGGTCGTCAGCGAGTCAGCCCCGAGGCCGAACCACAGCGCGGCCGCCTCCGCCGGCGATGCGGGCATCGCGCCCTCGTGGGAGAGCGCCTTGGCCTCAAGGTTCGCGTCGCCTTCGTTCGTAACACGCTCTATGAACGCCCGGCCCGGGTAGGCGTTAAGACTCATCGGCCCGTCGTTCGAGGTCGTGTCGTTGAACGGTGCCCATTCGAGGGAGCCGTCGAACTTATTCTCGAAATGTGTGAGGCGCGTGCGCGCGTCGTGCCAGCTCTCGAATCCTGCCCACGGCAGGGCGTACTCATGCTTTTTGGCGGGTCTGTTCCCGGCTGGGTCGGGCTGGTTGACTGTTGCTTTAACCGTCAACGCGAGAGAGCGGAATAGGTCGGCGGCCGTTTCCGGCATCTTCGGAAGCGGCGCGAATTTCGGCTCGATTTCTTTTGCTTTCTTGGAACGCGCCGGGGAAAGCGCAGAGGTAGGCTGCTCCCCTTGGGAGTTCTTCATATCGTCTCCTTTCGTGCGCGCGGCTGTCTGCCGGCACGCGATGCAGGCCCGGTCTGGGCATCTACAGAATCCACCACCTGACCGGCGGTGGGACAGACGAATCACTTTTGCGAAGCGTCGGGGAAGACTTTACCTGAGCAACTGCGGGTCTGTCCAGAGCGTTGAACACTTAGGACTAGAATTCTGCCGGGGGGCATTTTCCTCACCTTTTTGATCTTTTTTAATTCCACATAATGAACATCCCGTTCACCGACCGCCAGAAGGAAATCTGGAAACAGATTCAAGCCTCGCAGGCGAACGCCAACTCGCGCAGCTAAGGCGGCCGACTTCTCGACGGACGGCGCGCGGGGCAGTCGACTGCCCCGCGCGCCGCGCCGCCCCTGACCCGACGAAGCCCCGTAGCCGGTTCCCGGCCGGCTACCCAATCCGAGAGGAATAAGCCATGAGAAACAAGACAGCCGCGTCTCTCTCCCCCAAAATCTTCGCCGCCCTCGCGCTCGCCCTGCTCCTCGCAGGCTCGGCCGCCGCGGCTCGCGCGCAGCCGCCGTCAATCACGCAGGTCGCCCCCGGCGTCTGGGCGGCCGGCATCCCGTCGAACGAGTTCGAGTACTTCGCGGCCCCGCAGTCGGTCGGCCGCCAGCGGCAGCAGAACTGGTGCTGGGCCGCCTGCGTGCAGATGGTCTTGAACTACCGCGGCGTGAGCGTCACGCAGGAGCAGGTCGTTCAGCGCGTCTTCGGCGGCAACATCGACGCGCCGGGGCAGCCCGGCCAGATACTCGGCGCACTCACGGGCTGGGCCTTCACCTTCCGCGGCCAGCGCGTGATGCTCACCTCCTCGCCCTTCGCCTTCAACGGCAGCGAGATCGTGCGCGACCTCGCCGAGCGGTGGCCGATCATCGTCGGCGTCGGCGATGGCCGCAGCACAGGGCACGCCTACGTCCTGACGGCCGTCACCTACACGGTAGATCGGTTCAACCAGCCCATCTTCCTGACCGCGATCCTGCGCGATCCGTGGCCGGGCAACCAGAGCCGGATCGAAGTGCCGTGGGAGCAGTTCCGGCGGAACTGGATGTTCATGGCGCGCATGAGAGTCATGGCGGGCTGAAGACCTGGACGAAACCGCCGCAACTGTGCGCGCGACAAAGCCTCTTCGATCACAAGTCGGGAAGCTTTTTGTTCGTAAGTCGAGGGGGCCGCGGGATCGGGTTACAGTTCCCGATCCCGCGGCCCCCTCGTGTCTCGCCTGCCGGCGGCGTCTAGCCTTGAGCCTGCGCGAGCAGCCGCTCGACCACCTGATAGCTCGCGGCCAAGGCGTCGGGCAGTTTCTCGATCTGCGCGCCGCCGCCCTCGGCCATGTCGGGCTTGCCGCCGCCGCGGCCGCCGACGATGGGCGCGAGTTCGCGTATCACTTGGCCCGCCGGCACGCGCCCCTGCAAGTCCTTCGACGTGCGGACGATTATAGAAACCTTGCCCTCGCCGCGGCGGCCGAGCACGACTACGCCCGACTTGACGCGGTCGAGCAGCGTGTCGGAGAGCTGCCGCAAGCCGGCCGCGTCCAACTCGCTCGCCTCGCGCGCGAGCACCTTCACGCCCGCCACCTCGCGCGCCTCGCCGCCGTTCCCGGTGGACGCGCCGGCCGCGCCGCTCGCAAGTTTCTGTTTCAACTCCTCGGCCTCGCGCCGCGCGCGCTTGAGTTCGTCCTGCAACTTCGAGACGGCCGCCGGCAGATCGTTTCGCGTCGCGCGCAGGTCGCCGGTGAGCTGATCGACGAGCGCCTCGGTCTCCTGCAAGCGCGAGAGCGCGTCGAAGCCGGTGACGGCGCGGATGCGGCGCGTGCCCGAAGCGATTGACTCGTCGCTCGTGATCTTGAAGAGGCCGATGTCGCCCGTCGCGCGGACGTGCGTGCCGCCGCACAACTCCTTCGAGAAGACGCCTTCCGCGCCCGGTATCGAGAGCACGCGCACGCGGTCGGCGTACTTCTCGCCGAACAGCGCCATCGCGCCCGACTGCATCGCCTCTTCGAGCGCGAGCAGGTCGGTTCGCACCTGCTGGTTGCGCAGGACGTGGTAGTTGACCAGCCGCTCGATCTCCGCGACCTCCTCGCGCGAGAGCGGCTGGAAGTGCGTGAAGTCGAAGCGCAGATAGTTCGGCGCGACGACCGAGCCGGCCTGCTTGACGTGCGTGCCCAAGACCTCGCGCAAGGCGGCGTGCATCAGGTGCGTCGCCGTGTGGTTGCGCCGCGTCGCGTCGCGCTTCTCGGTGTCGACGACGGCCGTCAACACCTGCCCGACGCGCAGACGGCCGCGCTCGACCGTGACGCGGTGGACGACGAGGCCGTGCGCGGGCGCGGGCGGCGTGTCGTTGACCGCGACGCGGACTTCCGTTCGGGCGGCCGAGCCGTCTTCGCCCGGCGGCGACTCGGAGACGCCGACGAGGTAGCCCGTGTCACCGACCTGCCCGCCCGACTCGGCGTAGAACGGCGTGCGGTCGAGCACGACTTCGCCGGCCTCACCCTCGCCGAGTTCTTCCGCCTCGTCTTCGCCCGCGATCAGCGCGAGGACGCGCGCGCCCTCGGTGCGCGTCTCGTCGTAGCCGGTGAAGGCGACTTGGCCGACGCGCCCGGCCACGCGCGCGTAAACCTCCTTCGTCTTCTTCTGCCCCGCCTCGACGCCGCGCGCGCCCTGCTGCTGCAACTCGCGCAGCGCGGCGTCGAAACGCTCGTTGTACTCGTCCTCGTCCGTCGCGAAGCCGCGCTCTTCGAGGCCGACGCGGATCAGATCGCGCGGCGTGCCGAAGGTGTCGTAGAGGCGGGCCAGTTCCTTGTACTCCGGCATCCGGCCTTCGCCCGTCGCGCCGAAGAGGGCTTCGAGCTTTTGCAGGCCGACCGTCAGCGTCGAGGCGAAGCGCGTCTCTTCGAGCTTGACCATGCGCTCGACGAACTCGCGCGACGATTCGAGTTCCGGGTAAGCCTCGCGCATCAGGTCGCAGACGTAGTCCGTCACCTTGTGGAAGAACAGCTCGTCGAACCCGAGCGCGTGGCGGCCCTGATAGATGGCGCGGCGCATGATCTTGCGCAGGACGTAGTTGCGCCCCTCGTTGCCGGGCAGGATGCCGTCGGCGACGGAGAAGGCCGCGGCGCGCGCGTGGTCGGCGATGACGCGCATGGCGAAGCCGGCCTGCGTGTCGGGTTCGTAGGCGCGATCCGCGAGTTGCGCGACGAAGTCGATGATCGGCCGAACGAGATCGGTGTCGTAGTTCGACTTGACGCCTTGCAGGACGACGGCGACGCGCTCAAGGCCCGCGCCCGTATCGACCGACGGCTTCGGGAGCGGTTCGAGTTTGTAGGAGGCGAACTTGCCGGTCTGTTTGTCCGGCTCGCCCACGCCCTGCCGGTCGAACTGCATGAAGACGAGGTTCCAGATTTCCATCGTCGTGTCGCCGGGGCCGTTGACTAACTCGGCGCGGTTCTTCGACGGGTCTTCGGGGTCGTCGCCCATGTAGTAGTGAATCTCGCTGCACGGCCCGCATGGGCCGGTGTCGCCCATCTGCCAGAAGTTGTCCTTGCGGCCGAAGCGGAGGATGCGCTCGCGCGGCGCGCCGGCCTGCTCCCACAACCTTTCGGCCTCCTCGTCGGCCGGCACCTCCTCGTCGCCCTCGTAGACGGTGAACCAGAGCCGGCGCGGGTCGAGGCCGTACTCCCCGACGAGCAACTCCCACGCGAGGCGGATCGCGTCCTCCTTGAAGTAGTCGCCGAAGGAGAAGTTGCCGAGCATCTCGAAGAAGGTGTGGTGGCGCGCGGTCTTGCCGACCTCGTCCAAGTCGTTGTGCTTGCCGCCCGCGCGCAGGCACTTCTGCGACGAGGCGGCGCGCGTGTAGTCGCGCTGCTCGTTGCCGAGGAAGGTGTCCTTGAACTGGTTCATGCCGGCGTTGGCGAAAAGCAGGGTCGGATCGTTCGCCGGCAGCAGCGGGCTTGAGCGCACGCGCTGGTGGCCGTTGCGCTCGAAGAACTTGAGGAAGGCTTCGCGTATTTCGTTTCCGGTCATCATAAAAAAAACTCTCGAACGTCGGCGGTCGGCCGTCAGATTTTCGTCTGATTGGGCGAACGACAAGTCTAGCACGCGGGCTGCGGGGCGGCGAAACAAGGGGGGATCGGGGTGGTGGGCGGAGGCGGGCCGGTGGTCGCGTCGGGGAACTTTCCGAATGCCGGCGGCGCGGGCGGGCCTCCTTCCGCGTGAGTTAGCCGGACTCGGAAGAATCGTCGTCGGGGTCGTCGGCGGCGTCGCGCTCGTCTTCGAGCGGGGCGGCCGAGAGGGCGCGAACTTTGTTGATGACGAGGTCGATTGAGAAGCCGCGGCGCAGGAGGTGATCGAAGAGACTCTTCGACTCCTCGCGCGTCTGCGGGCGGCCGCGCAGGCGCACGCGGCGGGCGATGGCCTCGTCGATGAGCTTGTCTTCGGGCGTCTCGTCGAAAACTTTTTCGAGCGCCTGCGCGGCCGTCTCGGGGTCGAGCTTCTTGTTCTTGAGGTCGCGCGCGAGCCGCTGCCGGCCGACCGGCTTCTGCCGGACGCGCGACTGCGCGAACGAGAGCGCGAACTGCTCGTCGTCCAAGTAGCCGTACTCGGAAAGTTTGGCGACGGCGTAGTCGGCCGCGGCCTCGTCCGTCCACTCCTTCTCCAGCAGCCGCTCGCGCAGCTCCGCGACCGAGCGCGGCTTGGCGGCGAGCAGCTTGACGGCGCGTTGCAGCGTCCGCGTCCGCGACTTTTCCGCGTCGACCGGGCGGCGCGGCTTCTCGGCCGCGCCGTCCTCGCGCAACTGCCTGTCGGCCGGGTTCGGCGTGCGGCGCACTCTCGGCCGTTTCTTACTGCTGCGGAACGCCATGCCGCCATTTTAGATTTTCGATTTCCGATTTGCGAACTAAGATTGACCCCGGCGGCGCGGAAAATACGAACGTGGAACACGAACCCAAAACCCAAAACCCAAAACCCAAAATCGCCACCGACGGCCTCCTCGTCATCGACAAGCCGGCGGGCTGGACTTCGCACGACGTGGTGGCGCGCGCGCGCCGCCTGCTCCGCGAGAAGCGCGTCGGGCACACGGGCACGCTCGACCCGTTTGCGACCGGCGTGCTCGTCGTGCTCGTGGGCCGCGCGACGCGGCTCGCGCAGTTCCTGTCGGGCGCGGAGAAGGAGTACGAGGCGACCGTGCGCTTCGGCTACAAGACCGAGACGGGCGACCTGACCGGCGCGCCGCTCTCGCCCGTCGAGCCGTCGGCCGCGCGGCTGATCGGGATTGACGAGTCGGAGTTCGAGCGCGCGCTCTCCGTGCTGCGCGGCGAGATCGATCAGGTTCCGCCGATGTACTCGGCCAAGAAAGTTCAGGGCCGGAAGTTGTACGAACTGGCGCGGCGCGGCGAGGAGATCGAGCGCGCGGCCGTGCGCGTGACGGTCAGGGAGTTTGAGATCGAGCGCGGCGAGTCGGGCGAACTCGTGAGGCCGAACGGGGACGGGACGTGCGACGCGCGCGCGCGCGTCGTCTGCTCGGCCGGGACTTACGTGCGCGTGCTGGCCGAACAGCTTGGCGAACGACTCGGCGTCGGCGCGCACCTCACGGAGTTGCGCCGCACGCGGGCCGGTTCGTTCCGCGTCTCCGAGTCCGTCACGCTGGAGCGTTTGCAGGAACTGGCCGAAGGCGCGGGCGCGGCGTTAATCCCGATGAACGTGGCGCTCCCGGCAATGCCCTCGATGCATCTAACGGCCGAGGACGAGCGCCGCGTGCTGAACGGCGTGGAGGCGCGAGCGCCGCAGGACGCTGTCGAACGCTGGCTGGACGGCGCCCCGGTGAGGATGCTGGGAGCGGGGGGCGAACTGCTCGCGGTCGGCGTGTACGACGCGCGGCGCGGCCGGGTCAGGCCGCGCGTCGGGCTGGGGCGGCCGGCGGAATAAGTGTTGAATTCGCGGCCCGGCCTGTGTGTTATAATCCGTGCCAAGCAGGGCTCTCGGCCCGCGCCCCTACAAAAAGCGCACACGCCGCGGCCCGTCGCTTTCGTTCGACAGGTTCAGGGTTGCTTCGGGAGTTTTTTGACAGCGACTCGACGGCGTCAGCCGTAACGCTTACCGCGCACGTTGCCAGACGGACGCATCGAGCCTGCTAGCGATTGAGAAGCGGCGAGGTCGCCCGACGAGACCGCCCCCCGGCCGCGGGGGGCCGGCCTTCCAGTCGCCAACCGTTGCCGAACCAGATCAAGGCGTGAACTTCCCCACGCCGTCCACGCGCGCGAAGCCTATCGAGAGGTCAAGAAGGGCGATGCACGAAGATCAGGATGGCAAACCGCACTCATTCAACATCAGCGAACGGCTCGAATCCTTGCGCCGCGACCGCGAGGCGCTGCACTGGGAGGGCTCTTTCCGCGACTACTTCGAGCTGGTGACGCAGCAGCCGCGCCTCGCGCAGCTCTCGCACGCCCGCGTCAACGACATGATCCACGCCGCCGGCGTCGAGAAGATAAACGAGGGCGCGCGCGACGAAGTCTCCCGCTACAACTTCTTCGCCTCGGAACTCTACGGCATCGAGGAGCCGCTCTCGCGCATCGTCGAGTACTTCAAGTCGGCCGCGCAAAGGCTGGAAGTCCGCAAGCGCATCCTGCTTCTGATGGGCCCGGTGGGCGGCGGCAAGTCGACCATCGTCACGATGCTCAAGCGCGGCCTCGAAGAGTACACGCGCACCGACACGGGCGCGGTCTACGCGATCAAAGACTGCCCGATGCACGAGGAGCCGCTGCACCTCATCCCGGCCGAACTCCGGCCCGAGATCGAGAAGCACTACGGCATCTACATCGAGGGCGACCTCTGCCCGCAGTGCCGCTACGCCTTGGAGCACACCTACGGCGGCCGCCACGAGGACGTGAAAGTTCAGCGCATACTTTTCTCCGAGAAGGAGCGCGTCGGCATCGGCACCTTCGCACCCTCCGATCCGAAGTCGCAGGACATCACGGAGCTGACCGGCTCGATCGATCTCTCGACCATCGGCGAGGTCGGCGTCGAGTCAGACCCGCGCGCCTACCGCTTCGACGGGGAGCTGAACATCGCCAACCGCGGCGTGATGGAGTTCGTCGAGATGCTGAAGGTGGACGAGAAGTTCCTCTACTCGCTCCTGACGCTCTCGCAGGAACAGAACATCAAGACCGGCCGCTTCGCCATGATCTACGCCGACGAGGTGATCCTCTCGCACACGAACGAGAACGAGTACGTCTCCTTCGCCGGCAACAAGAAGAGCGAGGCGTTGCAGGATCGCATCATCCTCGTGCGCGTGCCCTACAACCTGCGCGTCTCGCAGGAGGAGCGCATCTACGACAAGCTCCTGAAGCAGTCGGAAGTCCTGCGCAACGTCCACATCGCGCCGAACACCTTGAAGGTCGCGGCGATGTTCGCCGTGCTGACCCGCCTCGAAGACCCGAAGCGCGCCAACGTCGATCTCGTCAAGAAGATGAAGCTCTACGACGGCGAGGACGTCGAAGGGTACAAGTCGAAGGACGTGCGCGAGCTGAAGGAAGAGACCGTCCGCGAGGGCATGGACGGCATCTCCCCGCGCTACATCATCAACCGTTTGTCGGGCGCGCTCGTCCGCGACGGCGTCACCTGCATCAACCCGATTGACGCCCTGCGCACGATCAAGAGCGGCTTCGAGCAGCACACCGGCATCAACTCGGAGCAGCGCGAGCGTTACCTGAACCTCATCTCGGCGGCCCGCAAGGAGTACGACGAGATGGCGAAGATCGAGGTGCAGCGCGCCTTCGTCTACTCGTTCGAGGAGATGGCCCGCACGATCTGCAACAACTACTTGGACAACGTCGAGGCCTACTGCAACAAGGAGCGGATCAAAGACCCGCTGACCGAAGAAGAGCTCGAAGCCGACGAGAAGCTGATGCGCTCCATCGAGGAGCAGATCGGCGTCTCCGAGAACGCCAAGAACACCTTCCGGCAGGAGATACTGATCCGCATCAGTTCTTACGCGCGCAAGGGCCGGCAGTTCGAGTACAACTCGCACGAGCGCCTCAAGGAGGCCATCGAGAAGAAGATCTTCGCTGACTTGAAGGACGTGGTGAAGATCACGACCTCCGCCAAGACGCCCGACCCGGATCAGCTCCGCCGCATCAACGAGGTGATCGACCGCTTGGTGCGCGACCACGGCTACTGCCCCGTCTGCGCCAACGAGCTGCTGACCTACGTCGGCACGCTGCTCTCGCGCTGAGGCGGCGCGGGCGCGACGGACGAGAACGACGAACCAAACGCCCGCGCTCCCCGACAGGCGCGGGCGTCCTGCTTGACGGCGGGAAGTCTGAAACAGGGAAGGGCGCGATGGCGACTTTCAGGCTAGGCGACACTGTTCGGATCAGGTCGGGGCCGTTCGCGTCGTTCACCGGAAAGATCGAGGGCATCAATCAGGCCCGGCGACTGCTCAAAGTGGTGGTCGAGATTTTCGGCCGGATGACGCCGATCAAGTTGAAGTTCTCGGAGGTTGATAAAGTCTCCTTCACGGACTGAATCGCGCGGATTCGTGATGAAGAAACGCTACTTGTTCGCCGGCGGGTTCGCGCTCGCGGGCGCGGCGCTGGCGGCGCACCGTTTGTCGCGCCCGCGCTCGCTCGACTGGCGGGAGCAC
>DATCVD010000708.1:0-9814 GCA_036567125.1 Pyrinomonadaceae bacterium
GGCCGCGCCGGCCGTGCCCGCCGCCGGCTTAGACGTTACCGGGCTGGTGACGGTGGACGGGCAGGAGGCGGCCGCCGGCGGCTCCTTCTTCTCCGGGGGTAGGGTCGTGACGGCGCGCGATTCGGAGGCCACGATCAACCTTGGAAGTTTTGGCAGGGTGCGCTATGCGGCCGACTCCGCCGGCGCGCTGAGCTTCGCCGACGCCGCCACGAGCGGGAGCTTGGAGGCGGGGCGGCTTACGGTGTCGAAGCCCGAGGGAGTGTCGGCGACCTTCACGACCGCGGACGCCACGGTGGCCGCAGGCCCGGAGGGGGCGGCCGTCTTCTCCATCGACGTGGCGGGGGGCGCGACGGCCGTGACCTCGCTGAGCGGGCGTGTGACGCTGCGCGGGGCCGGCGCGGGCCGCGAGGTCGCGCCCGGCGAGACCGCGACCGCCAGCCGGGGCGGCGTTGTGACGCAGGACGACGATGACGATGACGACGGCCTGAGCAACGAGGAGAAGGCGGCGATCTGGCTGGGTGTGGGCGGCGGCATCGCCCTAGTCATCATCCTCGCCACGACGCTCGGCGACGACGACGAGGAGGTGGTGATCAGCCCGAGCAGGTGAGGCCGGGGCGCTGGCTTTACCGCCGTGGGTGCACCTGTCGAAGCGGCCGGCGGAGTCATGCTCCGCCGGCCGCTTCGCTTGCGGGTCACCTCAGGGCGCTACCCCCGAGGTAGGGTTCCGAGGCGATTCCGTACGAAGTTTTGCGGCGGAAAGATTGAACGCCTTTAACCTGCCGACTGACATTCGTTGACGCGCCCCGGCCGGCGTCCGTAAAGTCTCGCCGCTCTCAGGTTCGCTTTCCCGACTGCCGCGCCGGCCCGCGCGGCCGACGCCTCACACTCCGTTGAAAGTAACTCCCGCCGCCGGGCGTTAGGCGAGGTTGAATGGATGAAGGGCCGGTCATCCCGAAGGCGGGCGTTCACGACTCTCCGAGGGTAATAAATGGAAGCGTACAATTTGACCGACGAACAGAAGCGCATACTCCGGGCGATTGCCGAGGCGTACCTTAGATTGCCGGAAGAAGAGTTCTACCTGCCCGCGGACACGACCGAACTTCGCCAGCGGGATGTCACAGTCACGACGGGCGTCACGGCCGCCGATCTTTACGCCCTAGATGATGAAAGCCTCGTGAAGCGTTGGAAGCGCGCGGACGGGGGTCATCACTGTAAGCCGACCCAGCGGGGACTTGAGGCCGTTCGTAACGATTTCCGCAGCCCCGCTCCCCCGCCACCCGTCACCCCCGCCGAGCCCCCCATCATTCTGGAAAGTCTCGGGCGGTTCCGCAGGGAACACCCGGAGCCTTCCAAGGTCGGCTTCCTGATGATGAAGTTCGGCCAGACCGCGTCACACGAGAGGATCACTCAAGCCGTGCGCGAGACGCTGGGGAAGTACGGGATGACGGCGCTCCGAGCCGACGAAGTCGAATACCACGAGGATCTGTATTACAACGTCGCCACGTACATGCACGGGTGCGGCTTCGGCATCGCGGTGTTCGAGCGGTTGGAGAGCGACGACTTCAACCCGAACGTGTCTCTTGAGGTCGGCTACCTTCGCGCACTCCGAAAGCCGGTATGCCTGCTGAAAGACCAGACGCTGAAGTCGCTGCACGCCGATCTGGTCGGCAAGCTCTACCGCTCGTTTGATCCGCAGGCACCGGAGGAGACCATCCCCGCCGCGTTGTCGTCTTGGTTGAAAGACTACGGCTTGCTCGACTAAGTGCCGGGTGTGTCGTGGGTCACTTCCGCCGGTCAACTCTCCGTGAGGATCGCGCAGAGTTTTGTGAGGTCGATGTTGCCGCCGGATACTACGCAGACTACCTTGCCCGCGCCCGCCAGCCCCGCGAGGGCGCAGGCCACGGGACACGCCCCCGCGCCTTCGGCGATGACGCGGTTTCGTTCGGCCAGCAGCCGCAGCGCCGCGGCGACCCTGTCGGGACTTACGACGAGCGAGCCGTCGAGTAGCTCGCGCGCCCGCTCGAACATGGACGGGAAGACTCCCTTGCTGCCGATGCCGTCCACGAAAGAGGGCTGGTAGACGATCTGCCGCGGCGCGCCCGCTTCGAGCGAGGCGGCGAGCGGCGCGGCCGTCCCCACTTCGGCCGCGTATATCTTGCACCCCGGTCTGAGCTCGCGCACCGCCGCCGCGATCCCGCACGCCAGCCCGCCGCCGCCCCAGGGGATGATGATCGCGTCCAAGTCCGGGAGGTCTTCGAGGATTTCGAGGGAGATGGTTCCGTTACCGGCCATCACTTCGGGGTCGTCGAAGGCGTGGATGAAATGCCCGCTGACGCCCGGATAAGCGCGGCTCTCGAAGACGCCCCACCACTCCTCGAACGGGACTTTGATGACACGGCCGCCGAGCCGCTCGACGGCCCTGACTTTAGTCTCCGGCGCGGTGTCCGGCGCGACGACGGTGCAGGGGATGCCGAGTTCGCGCGCGCGCCAAGCGACTCCCTGCGCCATGTTGCCGGCCGACGCTGTGAGCACCCCCCCGGACAAAGTCTCTGGTGCCAGCCGCCCCATCGCGTTCGCCGCGCCGCGTATCTTGAACGAGCCGATGGGCTGGAGGTTTTCCAGCTTGAGATAAATCTCGGCCGGCGCGTCGAGGACGCCCAACCGGACGAGCGGCGTCCGTATCGCCGCGCCGCCGATGGTGCGGCGCGCCTCCTCAATGCCGGCGAGAGATGGCAGCATTACCGTCCCCTTTCGTTATTCGAGACGCCGACGAAGAGACGGGCCGGTTTCAGAAACGCGCCCACGTGCCCGCGCCCGCCTCTTTAGCTTTCCGGTACAGATACTCGGCGGCCGCGAGGTCTTCGACGGCCAGCCCCAGAGACTTGAACAGCGTGATCTCGTCCGCCGAGGTTCGACCCGGCCTAGTGCCCCTGAGGACTTCTCCCAACTCGGCCCGGATGTGCCCCGGCCCGACGGCCCCCTCGTGCGCCGCGCGCAGGTAATCGCCGGCTTCGTTGACGGCCGATTCGACGCTGTCCACGAACAGGCTCGACGCGGCCACCACGCGCGCGTCCAACTCGCGCGAGTTCGGCGTGCAGGCCCCGACCGCGTTCAAGTGCGCGCCCTCCGAGACCCATTCGCGCCGCACCAACGCCTCGGCCGAGTTCGTCGCCGTCACGATCAAATCCGCCCCGCGCAGCGCGGCTTCGACGGTCTCGGCGGCCTCGACGGGGAACGCGTAGCTTCCTCCCAACTCGCCGGCTAACTTACGCGCGCTCTCGACCCTACGGCTCGCCACGCGGCACCGCCGGATTCGGCGGACGCGGGACATCGCTTCGATGTGCGAGCGCGCCTGCACGCCCGCGCCGATGACGCACAGGTCGCCCGCGTCCTCGCGCGCGAGCGCGCTCGTCGCCACGCCGGAGACGGCCGCCGTGCGCACGGCCGTCACCGCCGACGCGTTGACGACCGCCTGCAACTCGCCCGTCTCCGCGCCGAACAGCAGTACGGCCCCCTGATGTGAATCTTTGCCCCTCGCCGCGTTCGCGTGGAAGACGCAGATGGCCTTCAGGCCGAAAGCGGGGTGAGCGCCGGAGGAGTACGAAGGCATGAGTCCCATGATGCCCGCGGCGTCGGGCGGGCGGACGATGGTTCGGAGCGGCTGATGGACTAGCCCTTCGGCGAGCGAGACGAGCGCCGCATGCATGAGCGGGATGCACTCCTCCATCGGGAGGAGCGCGGCGACTTCGTCGTGGCTGAGGAGCAGGACGTTCATTCCGGGCCGGATGCGTCGAGGCGGACACACGCAACGCGCGGTCGAGCCGCGGGGGACTCAGCCTGCGCTTGAGATCGTACGAGGGGCCGCCTGCGGCGAGCTATTGTGGTGTGAACATTCGCCCGCGTCAACAGTCAGCCCGCTGCCGCGACGCGCGCGCGATTCAGATTAAAGCCGCCGGTTTCTCCGTCGGCGCGTGAGTGCGAAGCGCGACTGCTCGTCGGGGAAGAAGGCGCGAAAAAAAGATGCAACATTCGTCCGACTCAGGTCGTCATTCATCGCGACACTCGGGGGCCGCCTACAGAGTGAATCCGCGTTCAAGAAGATGAAATCAGATTCAAGAAAATGGAACCGGCCCCGACCCGATAAGAGTTACCAACACACATCCCCCGCACGGGGCACGAAAGGAATCATGATGACTACACATGTTCGACGGATCGCCTTCGCCCTCGTAGTGTGCGCGCTGCTCGGCACGTCGGCTTCGGCCGGCGTCAAGAGAAACAACGTGACCTTCAACGACGACGTGACGGTCGGCGACACGGCCGTCAAGAAGGGCAGCTACGAGATCACTTTCGACGATCAGACCGAGGAGTTGAAAATCCTCAAGGGCGACAAGGTCGTCGCGCAGACCAAGGCGCGTTTCGGCGAGGTCAAGAGCGCGGGCAAGTACAAGCCGGCTTACACCACGGTGAAGGACGCGGGCGGGGCCAAGCTCGTGTCGAGCGTCTCGCTGGGAGGGAAGTACGCCATCGTCAGCAGCGAGAGGGTCGCCGCCGCCGTGGCCGAGGCCGGCCGGGCCGGGCAGTAACACGCGATTAGGCCGGGCGCGCCGGCCGCACGGGACAAAGGACTTCAAAGTCGCAGGTCGGAGGGAGGGCGGGGCCATGTGTCCCGCCCTCTCTCGCGTGGACTCGCACTGCCGCAAGGCTTAACCCTGCGTCTCAGTCCGAAGGCACATCTATAATCACAATAAGAATAGAAAATACTTGACATGAATTAATAAGGTAGGTATGTTGCAACGCGCTTGCAGAGTGTCCGGCCTCGCGTCTTTATCAAACCCCGATCGTTTAGTTACCGCCCTCGGTCAGACCCACTCGAATGATAGCGGACGCAGTCGGACGCATTCTTAATTGTCCGTAATAGTTAGCGTGAGGACGGAGGGTGAGGGCGTCAAGCCCCTGCTTGACGCGCGACGCCGCCCCGTCCGAATTGCTTCCGGCCGCCTGACGACTGAGGCCGGATTCTCACACTGCTCTTATTCGGTTGCGTCGGAATAATTTCGCAGGTTGTTTGACGTATAGCCGAACGGCTCGCGCTTCGACGCGGGCCTGAAGGCGGCTCGGTGGATTTAACGGGCGAATTTTCGCTTCGCCCAACTCCCGCTCTATCCCTTTCCGGTGTTTCCCAAGTTCTAGCATTGCCCGGCCGACCCGCCGGGCAGGACTAGGCCCGCGTGTGCTCTTGACCGCAGAGCACGCCGGGGGCGCCACAATTGTCACTTACCTGGCGATTCGTCGCACAGCAGCATTCAGCATGAATTAAAGCAGGGACGCTCAACGTCCGCATCGGCCCGGACTCGACCCGCGGGCCGACCTCCGCTTCACCGCGGGTGAAGTGTGGGCACGGCGAAACTGAGAGGAGAAAAACCCGATGGCGAAAATCTCGAAGACGAAGCAGAAGGAGATGCAGAACGCGAGGAAGAATAGGCAGGAGCTGATCGGCGTCAGCCGGCGCGACCTGATGAGGATGGGGCTGCTCACGAGCGCCGGCATGCTCGTCGCGAAGCGGGGCCTGAGCGCGCGCGCCCTCAACAGCGCGGGCTGGCTCGACAGCGGCAGCGGCAGCGACGGCAGCAGCGACGACATCCCCTGCATGAGCCCCCCGACGACCCCCTTCGTCGAAGAACTCCCCACCCACATGAACGGCGGGATGGTGATCAACACCCCGGTCGCGGCCTTCAGCAACGAGGCCGCGTGCCCGGCGCAGCAAGCCCCTTCCGGCTGCCCCAACGACGGCCGCACGCAGCCTCACCAGTATTTCACGCAGCGCCCGCCCGTGAAAAAGTATGAGGTCAGCCAGCGGCGGACGCTCAAGAGCGTCCACCCGCAACTGCCGCTCCAGCCGCTCTGGGGCTTCGCGCGCAGGCAGCACGACGGCCCCGTCGACCCCACCACGAACACGGGCGTCGCGTGGACTCCCGGCCCGACCTACGTCGCGCGCTACAACGAGGCCATCCTCGTCCGCAACTTCAACGACCTGCCGCCCAAGGCCCAGAACGACGGGTTCGGCCTCCCGTCCGTCGTCACCCACTTGCACAACGGTCACACCCCGTCGGAGTCGGACGGCTTCCCGTGCGACTTCTTCGAGCGCGGCCAGTTCTACGATCAGCACTACCCGAACGTCCTCGCCGGCATCAACTCCACCCACCCCGGCACGGGCGACATCAACGAGTCCCTCTCGACGCTCTGGTACCACGACCACCGCATCGAGTTCACCGCGCCGAACGTTTACAAGGGGCTGGCCGGCTTCTACCTGCTCTTCAACGAGTTCGACACCGGCGACGAGAACACGGGCTTCCGCCTCCCCAGCTTCCCCGAGTTCGACATCCCGATGATCCTCACCGACCGCTCGTTCGACAACGACACCGGGCTCCTCTGCTTCGACCTCTTCAACAACGACGGCATCCTCGGCGACAAGTTTTTGGTCAACGGTAAGATTCAGCCGTTCTTCAACGTCAAGCCGCGCCGCTACCGCTTCCGCATCCTCGACGGCGGCCCCTCACGCTTCTACCAGAACTACCTGCTCGACCCGACCAACCCGTCGGCCACGAACAGGTTCTGGGTGATCGCCAACGACGGCAACCTCATACCCAAGCCCGTGCAGGTGTCGAGCTTCCGCCTCGGCGTCGCCGAGCGCTACGACATCATCATCGACTTCCGGCCCTTCGCCGGCAAGACCCTCTACCTTGAGAACCGCTTGGAGCAGGACGACGGGCGCGGCCCGTCCAACGAAATCCTGCCGCCGAATCAGGGCAACAAGCTGCTCAAGTTCATCGTCGATCCGACGCCCGTGCCGGACGGCAGCGCCGACCCGGCGACGCAGACCTTCTACCCGCTGCCGCCGCGCCCCGTCCCGCGCATCACGCGCCGCTTCCGCTTCGACCGCTCGAACGGCCAGTGGACGATCAACAACAAGCTGATGCCGGCCGATTGCAGCCCGAGCCGCTTCACGGTGACGCAGAACACCGCCGAGCGTTGGATCCTGCAGAACAACTCCGGCGGCTGGCAGCACCCGATCCACATCCACTTCGAGGAGTTCCAGCTCGTCCGCCGCAACGACAGGTTGATCCAAGCCGGCAACCCGGAGTTCTCGCGCAAGGACGTGGTGCGCCTGAACTTCAACGAGGAGGTCGAGCTGCTCTTCCGCTTCCGCGACTTCCGCGGGCGCTACCCGATGCACTGCCACAACACGATCCACGAGGATCACGCGATGATGCTGCGGTTCGACATCGAGCCGGGCGTGGTCGACAACCGGACGGAGCCGTAAAGCCCGAACGCGGAAACGTGGCAAGACGGGAAAGGAGACAGTTAAGTCATGCCGAAAATGGACAGAAGAACGTGGCTCGCGGCCTCTGGCGCGGCGGGCGCGGCCCTCGTCGCCGGCGGAATCTCGGCGCGGGCGTCCGGCGGGGAGCAGAAGTGGAAGGTGGTGTCGCCGCGCGAAAAGATCAGGAACCGCCACTTCCCGAACGTCGTGCTGACGACGCACGAGGGCAAGAAGGTGCGCTTCTACGATGATCTGATGAAAGACAAGATCGTCGTCCTCAACTTCATGTACGCGACCTGCGAGGGCGTGTGCCCGCGCATCACGTCGAACCTCCAGCAGGTGCAGAAGATACTGGGCGACCGCATGGGCAAGGACATCTTCTTCTACTCGATCACGCTCAAGCCGGAGAAGGACACGCCCGAAGTGTTGCGCGACCACGTCAAGATGCACAAGATCAAGCCCGGCTGGTTGTTCCTGACGGGTGCCCCGAAGGACGTCGAGTTGCTGCGCCGCAGGCTGGGGTTCACCGACCCCGACCCGGCGCGCGACCGCGACACGGCCAACCACATCGGCAACATCCGCTACGGCAACGAGCCGCTGATGCTGTGGGCCGGGTCTCCGGGGCTGAGCAAGGCTTCGGCCATCGCCGAGTCGATCCTCTGGGTGGACTGGCCGGAGAAGGCGGACGCGCAGAAGGCTGAAACGCGGAAGGCGGAGCCGCCCAAGACGGAACCGGCCGCGAAGGGGAAAGGAGAGCGGAAATGAAAAAGAATCTTCTCGGGGCGGCGGCTCTGCTGTCGGCCCTGTTACTGGTCGTCGCCGCCGCGACGATGACGTCGTCGGGCGCGCTGCTCCAGCAGTCGTCGCCGACGAGTGAAATCCCGCTGGACGACGACGGCGGCTCCGACGACACGAGCAGCACCATCATCAGCAGCCCGACCTCAAGCGCCCCGATGGATGAAGGGGGCACGACCGTCAGCTCCCCGACCGCCCCGCAGGAGAGCGGCTCGACCACCGGCACCACCGCCGGGAGCGGCGGCGGCGGCGGCCCGGAGGCGATAGCCTTCGACGGCACGTACGTCTGGGTGACGCGCCAGTTCAGGAACGCCGTGACGCGCGTGCGCGCGCGCGACGGTTCGAAGGGCGGGACTTTCCCCGTCGGCACGACCCCCTCGGCCATCGCCTTCGACCGGACTAACGTCTGGGTGGCGAACCTCGGCAGCAACAACGTGATGAAGCTCAAGACGGACGGGTCGATCATCGGCACGTACCCGGTCGGGAACGCCCCGGGCGGGTTGGCCTTCGACGGCGCGAACATCTGGGTGACCAACCGCGAGAGCAACTCGGTGACGAAGCTGCGCGCGAAGGACGGCGCGCTGCTCGGAACCTTCAACGTCGGCCGCCGCCCGGTCGGCGTCGCCGCCTCCGGCGACGGGACGAGCGTCTGGGTGGCGAACAACTTCGGCAACACGGTGACGAAGCTGCGCGCCAGCGACGGCGCAGTCCTCGGCACGTACCCCGTGGGCAAGGGGGCGTTCGGGGTGGCCGCCGACTCGACGAGCGTCTGGGTGACGAACTTCTTCGCCAACACGGTGACGAAGCTGCGCGCCAGCGACGGCGTCGTGCTCGGCACTTACACGGTCGGGCGCGACCCGGCGGGCATCATGTTCGACGGCACCTCGTTCTGGGTGGCGAGCAGCGGCAACAACACGGTGGTGCGGCTGCGGCCGTCCGACGGCGGCATCCTCGCCACCTTCGCCGTCGGCAAAGGCCCCTTCGGCGTCACCTTCGACGGGGCCAGCATGTGGTCGGCGAACTTCGGCAGCGACTCGGTCTCGACCACGGCCGTCGTGTCGGCTTCCCCGACCATCTCCTCGACGCAGTAGCGACGCCCGGCGTCGGCGTCGCCTTATCGCTTCACCCTCACGCCGGGGCGACGCCGCCCGCCGGCGAACCTGTTTGACTCTGAAGGGGCGGCCGCTCGAAGGCCGCCCCTTTCGAGTCGGCAGGGAACGAGTCTCCGCGTCGTTGAAGGCGCGAAAGTGCTTTCCAAAACTTTCCGAAAGTGGTAAAGAGATGCTGCCCCCCAGATAGCAAGGAGCCAGAAAAGAGGGAGTCAGAGGCCGGGCCTCGCTGACGCGCGCCCGGCCCCGCCCGACTCGGCCGACTCGCGTGCGGAGACGAGTCGATGCGCCGCGCCCCCGGCCTCGTCACACGCCCGCACCCTCGGCCGGCGCGGCGGCTTCCGACCCCTCCCGCAGAGAACAAGCTAGGGAGCATCAACCCCCTCCTCCCGTCACCGTTTGAAGTTGGCCCTCGCCGGAGGGCTTTACGAGACTGTTGGAGGTTCTGACATGAAGAGCCTGCCATCGCCGCTCGCGGCAAAACGCGCCGCGGCCCTGTCCTCATTACTTCTCGCCGCCTCGTGCCTGATCCACGGGGTCGCGCGCCCGGAGACGGCGCGGCCCGCGCCGCGGCACGTCCGCGCGACGG
>DATCVD010000709.1:0-2090 GCA_036567125.1 Pyrinomonadaceae bacterium
GCGCAGGGCCTCGGCGTGCGCCGCCGAGGCGCGCGCGTCCGCCGCGAACAGCCGCCGGTCGAAGGGGAACGAGCGGTTATACGCGGCGAAGCCCGCGTCCGTCCCGCCGGTGAAGCGCCCGCCCCACAAGTTCTTCGTCTCGCTCATCGTTTCGGCCGCCCGCCCCCTCCCGCGCGAAAATTCAACCGAGACTTTTACCCGCCCGGCTTGCAAGGATGCAACTTAACCGCTATTTTATGCATCTATGCTTAACCTATGCAACTTCGTTGCATAATTATTTGACGATGGACAAGGAACGCCGCCAGCAGAAGCTGCTCCACCTGATCCGCTCCGCGCCCATCGGGACGCAGGGCGAACTGGCGGAGCGTCTGGAGCGCGCGGGGTTCGCGGCGACGCAGTCGAGCGTCTCGCGCGACTTGGTGGAGCTGGGGGTGGTGAAGCGGCGCGGCCGTTACGTCGTGCCGGGGCAGGCGGCGGAGGCCGTCGCGCGGCGCGGGCTGATCGGCGTGGCGACGGCGGGCGAGTCGCTGATCGTGGCGCGCTGCGGATCGGGGCTGGCCTCGGCCGTCGCGGTCGAGATCGACGGGGCCGGGATCGCGGAGATCGTCGGCACGCTCGCGGGCGAGGACACGGTCTTCATCGCCGTCGCTAACGGGAAGGCGCAGCGCGCGGCGATCAAGAAGATCTGGGAGCTGTTCGAATGAAGCTGTTAGCTGTTAGCTGTTAGCTACGAGCTTTGTTGCGCCGCTGGTTAGGCGGTTTGTAATTCAGAGGTCAAAACAACGAGGAGCGGAGGCTGTTGGGCTTAAAAGTTATCGGCTGGTGTGAACAGCACGGAAAGCTGGTAGCTAACAGCTAATAGCTAATAGCTGAAATGAAGAAGATCGTACTGGCGTATTCGGGCGGGCTGGACACCTCGGTGATGCTGCGGTGGATCAAGGAGCGCTACGGCTGCGAGGTCGTCTGCTACTGCGCCGACGTGGGGCAGGGCGAGGAGCTGTCGGGGCTGGACGAGAAGGCGCGGGCGACGGGCGCGTCGAAGCTCTACGTCGAGGACTTGCGCGAGGAGTTCGTCCGCGAGTACGTCTGGCCGGCGGTGAAGGCGCGGGCGATTTACGAGGGCGTCTACCTGCTCGGCACATCTCTGGCGCGCCCCGTGATCGCGAAGCGGCAGATCGAGATCGCGCGGCGCGAGGGGGCCGACGCCGTCGCGCACGGGGCGACGGGCAAGGGCAACGATCAGGTGCGCTTCGAGCTGACTTACTACGCGCTCGAACCCGAGATCAAGGTGGTCGCGCCGTGGCGCGAGTGGGAGTTCAAGGGCCGGAGCGATCTGATCGGTTACGCGCGCGCGCACGACATCCCGGTCGCCGCGACCGCCGAGAAGCCCTACTCGACCGACCGCAACCTGATGCACGTCTCCTACGAGGGCGGCATCCTCGAAAACCCGTGGGCCGAGCCGCCCGCCGACATCTTCCAGATGACGCGCTCGCCCGAAGACGCGAAGGCCGAGGCCGAGTACGTGACAATCGGTTTTGAAGAAGGCGAGCCGGTGAGCGTGAACGGCGAGGGTCTCGATCCGGTCGCGCTGCTCGCTGAGTTGAACCGGCTGGGCGGCGAGCACGGCGTGGGCCGAGTCGACTTGGTCGAGAACCGCTTCGTCGGGATGAAGTCGCGCGGCGTGTACGAGACGCCGGGCGTGACGCTGCTGCACGCGGCGCACCGCGCGGTCGAGTCGCTGACGCTCGACCGCGAGGTCGTCCGCTTGCGCGACTCGATGTCGCAGAAGTTCGCCGAGAGCGTCTATTACGGCTTTTGGTTCTCGCCCGAGTCGGAGCTGATGCGCCGCGCGGTCGACGAGATTCAAAAGCCGGTGACGGGCGAGGCGCGGCTGAAGCTTTACCGGGGCAACTGCACGGTCGTCGGCCGCCGCGCGCCGCGCTCGCTCTACAGCGAGCGGCTGGCGACGTTCGAGGCCGACACCGTTTACGACCAGCGCGACGCCGAGGGCTTCATCAAACTGAACGCCCTGCGCCTGCGCTCGCGCGCGCGGCTCGACCGCCGGGGCGAGGCGGGCAGCGGCGGGTGAG
>DATCVD010000710.1:0-2838 GCA_036567125.1 Pyrinomonadaceae bacterium
AGTCGTGGCCGCGCGCGCGCGCGCGACGCCCGTGCCCGCGTGGGCGTCTTCGGCAAACACGCCCGCCGACGCGGCCTGCGAGTGGTCGCAACAAACGTCTTCGATCTCGTTACTGCTCATTGCCCGTCTTGCTCGTTTCCGCGGTCTCGTCCGCCTCGGCGCGCTGCTTGAGCTGCGTCCGGTTGAACGGCTCTTTCAAGCCCTTGCGCGCCGCCTCGTGCGACTTGTAAACGTCGGGCCGCGCGAGCACGGCCTTGTACTGCGCGAGCGCGTCGGCGCGCTTGCCCGCCAAGTCGAACGACTGCGCCGCGCGCAGCCGTGCCAGCGTGGAGAGCGCGGCGTCGGCGTTCGCGACGGTCGCCGCGGCCAGAAACTCCTTCGCCGCGGGTTCGGTCTGGCCGGCGACGAAGAGCGCGTCGGCGTACTGGAAGCGAATCTGATCGTGCTGCCGCGCGGGCGCGCCGCGCTCTTTGAGGAGCGACTCGAAGACCGCGAACGCCTCCGTCTCGATCTTCTGCGCGGCGGCCGCGTCGGTCTTCCGCAGCTCCGCGGCCCGCGAGACGAGCGCGTCGGCCGCTTCGAGTTTGAAGAGGTGGTTGCGCGGGTACTTCGCCGCCAGCTCCCGCGCGGCGCGGGCCGCGTCCTCGAAGCGGCGCTCGCGCTTGTAGAGCGGGATGAGCATCACGCGCGCGTCGTCCTGCGCCCAGCGCCCCTCGCGCGCCACCTGTTCGAGCGTGGCGAGGCCGCGCTTCTTCGAGCCGCCGCGCCCGAAGACGTTGACCATCAGGCGGACGGGGCCGGGCAGGCCGCCGACGATGTAGTCGTACATCCCGATGGAGAGGCGCGCGTCGTGGAACGTGGGATCGAGCTTGACGGCGTGGTTGTGCAGATCGACGGCGTCCTTGCCGTCCTGCAACGCGCCGAGGAAGCGGCGCTCGACCGCCCCGGCGAACGCGGCCTTCAACCCCTGCGTCGCGCCGAGGTAGTAGAGGGCCTCCACGTCGCGCTTGTCCTTCTTGAGCCGCGCCTCGGCCAGCAGCTTCGCCGCGCGCGTCAGCTCTCTGAACTCGGCGACGACGCCGGGGTCGGCCTTGTCCTCCTCGCCCTCGTAGAACTGATCGTCGTTGTAGAGGTTCGACTGCAGGCGGCGCGACTGGTTCAGCGTCTTCAGCCAGAGCGCCGCGGCCTGAAACTGCCAGCCGGCCGGGTGGTCTGGGAAGTCGCGCGACATCTCGCGGAAGCGCGACCGCGCCGTCTCGTAGTCGAGGCTGTAGAGCGCCTCGAACCCCTCCGCGCGGAGGCGGTCGAACTTGGCCTGATCGAAGGGCGCGGCCGGCTTCGCCGCCTCCGCCTTCACGCTCGCCGACGCCACCTGCCCGCGCGCGACGACGTAGGTCGCCAGCACGACGACCACCAGCACGACCAGCGCCTGCAACAACAGCGCGCCCTTGTGCAACCTGCGCTTCATCGGTACTTCTCCGCTTGTAAACTTACCGGCTGTGAGTTCGGCCAACTGTTTAGATGCGCCTTCCTGAAGTTTGTTTGCGGCCGCCCGCTCACGAATAACTCTCCAGATACTTCACGCCCGCGCCCGTGTTGAAGAGCACGACGCGCTCGCCCGGCCGCACCTGACCGGCGTCGAGCAGCTTCCTGAGCGCCGGCAGACAGGCCGCGCCTTCCGGCGCGGCGAAGATTCCCTCGGCCGCGCCGATCTCGGAGGCGGCGGCGAGCAACTCTTCGTCCGTCACCGCGACGGCCGCGCCCCCGGATTCGCGCAGCGCGTCGAGGATCAGGAAGTCGCCGATGGCGCGCGGCACGCGCAGGCCCGAGGCGGTCGTGTGCGCGTCGGGGAATTCCGGGGCCGTGCGCTCGCCCCGTTCGAAGGCGCGGACGATGGGCGCGCACCCGGCGGCCTGCACCGTGACCATGCGCGGGCGTCGAGAGTCGATCCAGCCCATCTGCTCCATCTCGTCGAACGCCTTCCACATGCCGATCAGGCCCGTGCCGCCGCCGGTCGGATAGACGATCACGTCGGGGAGCGTCCAGCCCGATTGCTCGGCCAGCTCGTACCCCATCGTCTTCTTGCCCTCGACGCGGTACGGCTCTTTCAAAGTCGAAACGTCGAACCAGCCTTCCGCGTCTTTGCGCCGCGCGACCTCCGCGCCGCAGTCGGTGATCAGCCCGTCGATCAGCGTGACGCGCGCGCCCGTCCGCTCGCATTCGACGACGTTGGCGCGGGGCGTGTCGCGGGGCATGAAGATGTGCGCTTCGAGGCCGGCGCGGGCGGCGTAGGCCGAGAGCGCGCCCGCGGCGTTGCCGGCCGAGGGGACGGCGAGCTTACGCGCGCCCAACTCCTTCGCCATCGAGACGGCGGCCGTCATGCCGCGCGCCTTGAAGCTCTGCGTCGGGTTCTGCCCCTCGTCCTTGATGAAAAGATCGGCCATCCCCAACCGCTCGCCCAAGCGGCTGGCGCGCAGCAGCGGCGTCCAGCCTTCTCCGAACGAGACGATTGATTCTTCCCGCGCGACGGGCAGCACCTCTCTGTAGCGCCATAAACTCGTGGGCCTCCCCGCCAGACCGTCCCTCGTCAAAGTGCGGGCGGCGCGCTCCAAGTCGTAGCGGACGAGCAACGGCTTCGCGCACCGCGTGCAGAGGTTTTGCAACCGCCGTGCCTCGTGTTCGAGGCCGCACGCGGCGCATTCGAGTCGTGTGACGAACATCTTTCTCCGGAGTCCTTTCGAAAGTTTCGGGCGGAGGCAGGGGCGGCGAAAACCGGCGGAAAACCGAGCCGCCGCGCCGCGAGGCGCGCTCGCCGGACTTCCCCGCCCCGCCCGCGCG
>DATCVD010000711.1:0-4925 GCA_036567125.1 Pyrinomonadaceae bacterium
GGGGCGCGGAGCCTGCGCGCGCGCTCGGCCCCGAGGGCGCGCCCGTCGTGCTCGAAGAGTTCGGCGACTACCAGTGCCCGCCGTGCCGCGAGGTCTTCCCCGAAGTCGAGGCGCTCAAGCGCGAGTACGGCGACCGCCTGCGCTTCGTCTTCCGCCACTACCCGCTGACGCGCATCCACCCGCACGCGCTCCTTGCCGCGCACGCCGCCGAGGCCGCCGGGGCGCAAGGGCGCTTCTGGGAGATGCACCGCGCGCTCTACGAGAACCAGTCGGGCTGGTCGCCGACGCCAGACCCGCGCCCGCTCTTCGAGACCTACGCGCGCCAGACGGGCCTCGACGCCGAACGCTTCCGCCGCGACCTCGGCGGCCGCGAGGGCGACGCCCGCGTCGTGGCCGACCACGCCCGCGCGCGCTCGCTCGGCGTGGAGAGCACGCCCACCTTCTTCCTCAACGGCCGCAAGCTCCCGCCGTCGGCCAACACGGGCCGCGAGCTGCGCGCGCGGATCGAGCGAGAGCTGGCTAAGTGATCCATATTTATCGGCGCGAGACATAAGCCGTGATGATCCGCCTCGTCAAACGTAGTTGCCGTTTAGCCCGCCACGCCGTTTGAGTATCCTCCCGCCGGCGATTTACAATCCAGTATCCCCTGTCAGTGTGAAACCTCCGCGCCCGGCAGCCGTATTAGGGCGCGGGGTTGTCTGCCCCCAATTCCTGTCACGTCAAAAATCGCCCCGGAGGTCTTATGAGAAGTCTCTTCAAACGCACGACGGCGGCCGCGCTCGTCTGCCTGCTCGCGGTAGCCTTCGCGGCCGCGCCGGCGCGCGCGCAGAACCGCGCCGCGCAGCCGGCGGCGGGCGGCGTCAACGTCCCCGTCACCTACTACAAGCTGCCGAACGGCCTCAAGGTCGTGCTCTCGCAGGATCGCACGGCCCCGACCGTGGCCGTCGCCGTCTATTACAAGATCGGCTTCCGCATCGAGCCGCGCGACCGCACGGGCTTCGCCCACCTCTTCGAGCACATGATGTTCCAAGGCTCGCGCAACCTCGGCAAGATGGAGTTCATCCGCTTGGTTGAGCAGAACGGCGGCATCCTGAACGGCTCGACGCGCTTCGATTTCACCAACTACTTCGAGATTCTGCCCGCGCACAAACTCGAAACCGCGCTCTGGGCCGAGGCCGACCGGATGCGCGGCCTCGACATCACGGAAGAGAATTTGAAGAACCAGCAGGGCGTCGTCTCGAACGAGGTGAAGGTCAACGTCCTGAACACGCCCTACGGCGGCTTCCCGTGGCTCGACATGCCGCAGTACGCCAACACCAACTGGCACAACGCGCACAACTTCTACGGCGACCTCAAAGACCTCGAAGCCGCCACGCTCGACGACGTGCGGAAGTTCTTCGACACCTACTACGCGCCGAACAACGCCGTGCTCGTCGTCGTCGGCGACTTCGAGGAGAAGGAGGCGCGCCAGATGATCGAGAAGTACTTCGGCGCGATCCCGGCGACCAAGCAGCCGATCACTTTTCCTGATCTGGCCGAGCCGCGGCAGGAGAAGGAGAAGCGCGCGACCAAGCAAGACCCGCTCGCGCCGCGCCCCGCGCTCGCCTTCTCCTACCACATGCCGCCGCGCGGCACGCCCGAGTACTACGCGATGGGCCTGCTCGATCAGATGCTCGTGCAGGGCGAAGACAGCCTGCTCGTGCAGGAGCTGGTGAAGCGGCGCGCCTACACGGGCGGCGTGCAGGGCGGCGCGAACGTCCTCTTGGGCAACCTCTACAACTATCAGGGGCCGATGCTCTGGACGGTCTTCATGTTCCACGACCGCGCGACCGCGCCGGATCAAATCCTCTCGGCCGCGGACGCCGTGATCAAGGGCGTGCAGGACACGCCGGTCGCGCAGGCGACGATTGATCGCGCGATCGTCAAGACGCGCTCGCAGCTCTACAACATCCTCGGCTCGCTGAACGGCTTCGGCCGCGCCGACCTGCTGGCGAGCTTCGCCTTGTTCGACGACGACCCGGCGCGCATCAACCAGATCGAGGCGAACTTCCGCAAGGTCACGCCCGAGGTGTTGCAGCGCACGGCGCGCGAGTACCTGCGCACGACGAACCGCACGGTGCTCGCCGTCGAGCCGAAGCCCGCGGCGACGCCGGCCGCGCCCTCGTCGCCGTCGAACTGACCGGGCGACGCGCCCAACCGAGTTTTACGCCCGCCGCTCTTTTACGGAGATTGATGCCATGAATCGGAAGAGACTCTCGACCCTCGCAGTCCTCGCGCTCTGCGTCGCGGCGCTCGCGCCCGCGGCCACGGCGCAGCAGCCGCAGCAGTCGCCGCAGCCGCAGCAGCCGGCCGCCGGGCCGGCCATGACGCGCAGGGAGACGCCGCCCGAAGGCGGCCGGCCCAAGCCGTTCACGCTCCCGCGGCGCGACACCTTCAAACTCTCGAACGGCCTGCGCGTCACGCTCGTGCCCTACGGCGCGATCCCGAAGGTGACGGTGCGCGCGGTCGTCCGCACCGGTAACCTCGACGACCCGGCCGGCAAGGTCTGGCTCGCCGACGTGACCGGCGACCTGATGCGCGAAGGCACGACGACCCGCACCGCGCAAGCTGTCGCCGAGGAGGCGGCGCGCATGGGCGGCGGACTCTCCATCGGCATCGGCGAGGAGCAGTCGAGCGTCGGCCTCGACGTGCTCTCCGAGTTCGGCCCCGAGGCGGTCGCGCTCGTCGCCGACGTGTTGCAGCGCCCGCTGCTGCCCGCCGCCGAACTCGACCGGCTCAAAACCAACCGGCTCCGCAACCTGACCATCGCCCGCTCGCAGCCCGGCCAGATCGCGATGGAGCAGTTCCGCAAGGCGCTCTACGGCGAGCACGCCTTCGGCCGCTACTTCCCCGACGAGGCCGCGCTCAAGGGCTACACCATCGACGACGTGAAGAAGTTCTACGCCGACAACTTCGGCGCGCAGCGCACGCACGTCTTCGTCGTCGGGCAGTTCGACGCGGCGGCGATGCGCCGCGCCGTCACGCGCGAGTTCGAGAAGTGGGCGAAGGGCGCGGCGGCCGTCGAGAACCCGCCGAAGCCCGCGTCGGCGCGCGCGCTGCACCTGATCAACCGCCCCGGCGCGGCGCAGTCCACGATCTACTTGGGCCTCCCCGTCGTTGATCCGAGCCACGCCGACTACGTCCCGCTCGTCGTCACCGACTACCTGTTGGGCGGCGCGTTCGCCTCGCGCATCACCTCGAACATCCGCGAGAACAAGGGCTACACCTACTCGCCGGGGAGCAGCGTCTCCACCCGCTTCCGCGACGCCTACTGGTTGCAAGTGGCCGACGTGACGACGAACGTCACCGGCCCCTCGCTCAAGGAGATCTTCTACGAGATCGACCGCCTGCAAAAAGAGCCGCCGGCGGCCGCCGAGCTTCAGGGCATCAAGAACAGTCTGGCCGGCATCTTCGTCATCCAGAACTCCTCGCGCGGCGGCATCATCAACCAGCTCGCCTTCCTCGACCTGCACCACCTGCCGGACACGTACCTGACCAACTTCGTGCAGAACGTCCTGAACGTGACGCCGGCCGACGTGCAGCGCGCGGCGAAGGCCTACCTGCGGCCCGACCGCATGACCATCGTCGTCGTCGGCGACCGCGAGAAGATCGCCGATCAGATCAAGCCCTACGGCGCGCCGGTTAATAACTGACCCGGCCGCGGCGTTTTAGTGCCGTGCGTGCCGAAACGGAAGTGGCAGGCCCGAAACTCGGCGGGCCGCGCCGGCGTGAGTTTAACGTCGGCGCGGCCCGCCTCTATTTTTGCGCGCCGCCGGAAGGCCCACGCGCGCGCCGTTTTTCGGAAAGGAAAGTTCGGACATGAAATTCACATCCCCCGACCTCGTGCGCGCCACCGGCGTGCGCGCCGCGAAGCTCGCCCTGCTGGCGCTCTTCGTCGGCTACCTCGTCGCGCCGATCCCGCTCTCGGCGCAGGGCAACGCGAAGCCCGCCGCCGCGAGGTGAGTCCAAAAATCATCTGCCGACAAAAGCGCCGCCCGATCCTTTGAAAGGATCGGGCGGCGCTTTTCCGAATAACGCCTGAGGTACTCAGCCGTTCTACCCCAGTTTCTATCTTGTTACTTGCCGCGCACGCACGCAGCCGTTACACCACGCTTGCAACCCGTTCCAACGAGTCCGGTTGCGGCTGAAGTTTTTCACGGGCAGAAATGCCTTGCACCTTCTGCACCAAGCCGTGCCCTCCGGCCCGACCTTGCGCCGCCGCGCCTGCCCTCCCGCGTAGCGGTGCGGCACGTTGCAGTTCAGGTGCGAGAAGGCAATGTTATCCATCGACCAGAACAGCCCGATGTCGACGCCCTCCCACGGCAGCTTGTGCTCGATACTCAACTCGCCGACGGTTTCGATCTCGCGGGCGCAGCGGAAGCAAAAGTTCTCGCCGTGTTTTCGCAGCAGGTGGAATGGGATCAGCTTTCGCAGCCGGCGGCTGGCCGTGCCGTGAGGCATGCCTAAAAAGGCGCTCTTGCGAGCGCCGCTGGTGTTCAGGCTTTTTGGTATGGCTGTTATGAGGTATAGCGCTAGCGGGGCTCGAACCCGCGGTCTCCGCCTTGAGAGGGCGGCGTGTTAACCAACTACACCATAGCGCCGAAAGCGACGACGATTATAAGAAGCCGCGGGGGCGTTTGGCAAGCGCGCTGCTTAGACTCGGGCCTGCGGTCTGTTGTAGCATTCGGGCGTGCCCGCCGCGGCCTCAAGTCTCTGATCGGGGAGAAGGTTTAACGTCGCTTTGCCCGCCAACAAGCTCCGCCTCGCAAGCATCGCCGTGTCCCGCACGCAGGTGAAACTGTTCGGCCTTGCCCTCGCCGTGTGCTTACTCTGCGCGCCCGTTGCCGTCGCGCAGCGTCGCCGCCCGCCGGGGAGGGCGCGCCCCG
>DATCVD010000712.1:0-3549 GCA_036567125.1 Pyrinomonadaceae bacterium
CGGCCTCGACGACCGCCCCCGGCTCGCCCGCGAAGGTGACGACCGAGCGGTTGTGATCCGCGTCCGCGTGCGTGCCGAGCACGGCCACGCCCGCGACCGAGTCAACCGCCTCGACGATGCGCGCGACCACTTCGGGCCGCCGGCCCTCGCTGAAGTTCGGCACACACTCGACGATTCGATCCACGGTCTTAAGCGCGAAGAAATAACCACAGGGGAGGAGGTAGGATTGAGGAGCTAGGAGCTAGGAGCTAGGGAAAAGCTCCGAAGTTATCTCTAATCCCCAGCCCTTAGCTCCTAGCTCCTAGCTCCTAGCTCCTAGCTCCTCAGTTCCGGCGCGCGCGCTGCGTCGTGCGGTCGAGGTTGGCGAGTTGGTTGATGCGCCAGCGGATGGCGCGCGTGTAGGCGCGGACTTCGGACGGCGTGTAGTTGGCGGCGCGGAAGGCGTCGCCGAGTTGGCGGTCGGAGAGGCGCGCGAGCCACGAGCCGATCCAGCGCGCGTCTTCCACCGTGATGTCGTTGAACATGCCGCGCTTCTTGCCGGAGAAGTGGAAATCGACGCGGCCGTCGTCCTTGATCTCGTCGATGAAGCGGTCGCCCGTGAAGCCTTCCGGGTCGTTGCGGCTGCGCGTGAAGCGCCAGAGGCCGGGCCAGCGGCCGGTCTTGCCGAGCGTCGCGCCGAGGTCGCTGATGGCGTAGTGCAGCTCGTCGCGGCCGTCGCGGGGGACGTGCAGGATCACGTTGTTCGAGTCCTTGATGTCCCAGTTGTTGAGCAAGACCATCATCACTTTCAAACCCTGAAACTCGCGCGTGTCCGTGAACGGGTTCTCCTCCCAACTCCACTCGCCCGCGCGGTCAATCGCCTTGGGCCGCGCTTCGAAGCGCGCGTTCTCGAACGTGCCCTTGCCGCGGATGCGGACGCGCGGCGCGAGGTGCACGATCTCGGTCGGGTAGCCGACGGCCCACAGCAGCCGCGTCGCGGCCGTCTCCGACTGCGCCTCCTTGCCCACTTTCACGACCCACTCGCGGCCCGCGCCGTCGCGCACGCGGTACTTCGTCGAGAAGCCACCCTTCTCCTCCTTGAGGAAGGTGACGTTCGACAAATCCGGCCGGCCGGCCGCGCCGCCCGCGCCGTGGCGCAGGTCGCGCGCGCCGATGTCCGCAGGCTCGCGCCAGAGGACGGGCGTGCCGTCGGGCGCGCGCTTCTTCTTGTCGTCTTTGTCGTCGCCGTTTTGCGCGGCGGCGGCGGCGTTGAATGATAAGAGGAGAGCCAGAACAGCGAGGACTTGAAACTTATTTCTTGCCCACATGCCTTTGACCTTTCTCGGTTAGCCTCGCCGGCCCGCACGCGCGCGCGAACGCACGCGCCCCGGCGAGGGCGGCTTAAGATTCCAATCTGTCCGAGGGGGAAGTCGTCCGTCTAATTTAATAGCACAACTCGGCGGCGGAAGTGGAGAGCGCGCCGAGGGGGAAGGACGAGAGTCGGGGGATGAGGGAGGATTTAAGGAGGTAGGAATTAGGATGCAGGGGGCAGGAGGAAAAGCGTGCCGCCACCGATCATCCTGAATCCTGAATCCTGAATCCTGCCTCCTAGTTGTTGGCTAAACCTGCCGCGTCGCGTTAGAGTGTTCGCCGGCCGCGAAGCTCTCACACGACAGTCGGGGCACGCCGAGTATGTCTTCGGATCGTTTCATCAGCGAGCGCAAGGGCGCGTGGCAGCGGCTCGAAGAGCTGTTGGACTCGCTCGACCGCCTGAGCCTGCGCGGCTTGGGGCGCGAGGAGGTGCGCGAGCTGGGGCGCATCTACCGGCGCACCTCGTCCGACCTCGCCATCGCGCGCGCCGAGTCGCGCGACCCCCGTCTGGTCAACTACCTCAACAGCCTCGTCATCCGCGCGCACGGGCGCGTCTACCGCGCCGAGCCGGCCGAGGGCTGGAAGCTGTTGAAGAAATTCTTCGCGCACGACTTCCCCTCGACCTTCCGCCGCACGTGGCGCTACACGGCGCTCGCCTTCTTGGTCTTCCTCGCCTTCGGCCTCGCCGGCTTCCTCGGCACTTGGCTCGACCCGGACTTCTCCGAGCTGGCCGGGATCGACTACCGTTTCCGCGACATGGTCAACTCGCGCACGCGCTGGTGGCAGGAGCTGAACAAGGCGAATCAGGTGGGCGGCGCGATGATCATGACGAACAACATTCAGGTGATGTTCAACGCCTTCGCGCTCGGCGCAGTCTTCGGCGTCGGCACGCTCTACGTGATGGCCTACAACGGCGTCCTGATCGGCGCGGTGCTCGCGCTCACCTACCGCGCCGGCTTCGGCCACGAGCTGGTCGCCTTCATGGCCGGGCACGGTGTCATCGAGCTGACCTGCATCTTCATCGCGGGCGGCGCGGGCCTCCTAGTCGGCAACGCCCTGCTCGCCCCCGGCGACCTCTCGCGCTTCGACGCCCTGCGCCTGCGCGGCCGCGAGGCCGTCCACCTCATCGTCGGCTGCGTCCCCCTGCTCGTCATCGCCGGCACAATCGAGGGCTTCATCTCGCCCGCCCCGATCTCGCCGCTCTTTAAGTACGGCGTCGCAATCCTGACCGGCATCGCGCTCTACTCGTACCTGCTGCTTTCCGGGCGCGAAGTCTCGACCGAAACCAAGTCGTAGGGGCGGGGCGAGTCCGCGGCCCGTAACGATTGCAAGTCGCTCAAACGTAACGCCGGCATTCGACGATGAAAATCGAATGCCGGCGTCTCACGTTTTGCGCTGTCGCGCCCGGCGGGCCGCGGACTCGCCCCGCCCCTACAGCAAGCCTCTTTCCTTGACGCGGATGTAGGTTTCGAGGAGGTTCGGCGCGAGCGTGGCGGTCGTCACGTCGAGCGCGAGGCCGCCCTGCCGTTCGACGAGGCGCAGCGCCGCCTCGCGGTGGGCGGTGATCTCTTCGGCGACCGACTGGTTGAAGAGGTCGCGCAGGGTGTCGGGCGTCTCGCGCAGGGCCGAGCGCAGGTCGCGGTCGGCGATGGTCGTGACGAGCGGGAGGTGGCGCGGGCGCAGCAGCTTCAAAGACGCGAGCAGCTCGCGCGAGCCTTCCTCGTCCACGAGGTCTGTGAGCAGGACGACGAGCGCGCGCCGCTTGCAGTTGGCGGCGATGTACTCGAAGGCGCGCGTGTAGGAAGGCTCGATCAGTTCGGGTTCGACGGCGTGGAGCGACTCCAGCACGGCGTCCATCTGCTCGCGGCCGCGCGAGGGCGGGACGTACGCGCCGACGCGCCGGCCGAAGACGATGAGGCCGGCGTTGTCGCCGCCGCGCTGCGCCGCGCTCATCAGCGCGAGCGCGGCGTTGATGGCCGAGTCGAACTTCGTCTCCTGCTCGATGCGCGCGGTCATCAGGCGGCCGGCGTCGAGCGCGACGAGGATCGTCTGGTCGCGCTCGATCTGGTACTGGCGAGTCGTCAGCTTCCCGCGCCGCGCCGTCGCGCCCCACGAGACGTGGCGCAGCTCGTCGCCCGGCACGTAGTCGCGCAAAGACTCGAAGTCGCGCCCCTCGCCGCGCCACGCCGCGCGGCGGTG
>DATCVD010000713.1:0-2994 GCA_036567125.1 Pyrinomonadaceae bacterium
CGAGGCGGCTGGAACGCGCCCCCGCGCGCAAGGGCGCGGGGGGAGACGGCGCGGAAGATTCAGCGCCCGGCCCCGCGCCGAAGTAGAAACCACGAGCACCGGGGCAGCCCGGCGCGAAGGGTGAGCGGCGGCGCACACCGAGGGGCGCGCCGCTTTTTCGCGCGCCGGATTCGTGCTACCGTTTTCGCTCTCGAAAGGAAGGGCGGCCGTCTGAGCGAGAGCGCGCCGCGGACTCACAGATGATCAGGCCATTCAACGGCAAGCACCCGCAGATCGATCCGACCGCTTACGTCGCGGAGACGGCGACCGTCATCGGCGACGTGAGGATCGGGCGCGAGTCGTCCGTCTGGTTCGGCGCGGTCGTGCGCGGCGACGTGTTCTGGATCAGGATCGGCGACCGCACCAACGTACAGGACGGCACGGTCATCCACGTCACGAACGGCACGCACCCGACCGTGCTCGAAGACGAGGTGACGGTCGGCCACAACGTCACGCTCCACGGCTGCCACGTCGAGCGCGGCTGCCTGATCGGCATGGGGTCAATCGTGATGGACGCCGTCCGCATCGGCGCGGAGTCAATCGTCGCCGCCGGCGCGCTCGTCTCGCCGGGGACAACCGTCCCGCCGCGCTCGCTCGTCATGGGCGTGCCCGCGAGGGTTAAGCGCCAGCTCACGGACGAAGAGGTCGCCGGCCTCGCGCAGTTCTGGAAGAACTACGTCGGCTACGTGCAGCAGTACAAGGAGGAAAAGTACTGAGGGCTATGGTGGGCGCGCAGTCCAATTACGCGTCGGCGCGCGGGGGATTGAAAAGTTGAGAGAGGGTGTTTCGTAAAATCGTGTCAACGGTGCTCGACAATCTGGGAGACTGGCAGCGGACGCACACCTGCGGCGAGCTGCGCGCGGACGACGACGGCCGGGAGGTCGTGCTGATGGGCTGGGTGGCGCGGCGGCGCGACTTCGGGCCGCTGACCTTCTTCGACCTGCGCGACCGCGACGGGATCACGCAGGTCGTCTTCGACGAGGAGGCCGCGCCCGCGGCGCACGCGAAGGCGAAAGTGCCGCGCGGCGAGTACGTCGTCGCCGTGCGCGGCCGGGTGGTCGGGCGCGACGAGGCGGCGCGCAACCCGAAGCTGGCGACGGGCGACGTGGAAGTGCAGGCGCGCGAGCTGCGGATTCTGAACGACGCGCGCACCACGCCGTTCCAGCTCGAAGTCGCGGGCGCGGAGTCGCTGGCGGCCGAGGACGTGCGGCTCAAATACCGCTACCTCGATCTGCGGCGGCCGCAGTTGCAGTCGAACCTGCGGCTGCGCGCGAAGGCGGTCGGCGAGATTCGGCGTTACATGGACGAGCAGTCGTTCACCGAGATCGAGACGCCGATCCTGATCAAGTCCACGCCCGAAGGCGCGCGCGACTACGTCGTGCCGTCGCGCCTGCACGCGGGGAAGTTCTACGCGCTGCCGCAGTCGCCGCAACTGTTCAAGCAGCTCTGCATGATCGCCGGGCTGGATCGCTACTACCAGATCGCCCGCTGCTTCCGCGACGAGGATCTGCGGGCCGACCGCCAGCCCGAGTTCACGCAGCTCGACGTTGAGATGAGCTTCCCCACGCTGGAGACGATCTACGCGCTCGCCGAGGGCCTGTTCGCGCGCGTCTTCCGCAACGCGCTCGGCGTCGAGCTGCCCACCCCGTTCCCGCGCCTGACTTACGCCGAGGCGATGCGCCGCTACGGCTCGGACAAGCCCGACCGCCGCTTCGGGATGGAACTCAAAGACCTCTCGCCCGCGCTCGGGGGGACGGCGTTCGCGCCCTTCGCCTCCGCGCTCGAAGCGGGCGGCGAGGTGAAGGGGATCGCGGTCGCGGACGGCGCGCACCTCTCGCGCAAGCAGCTGGACGAGTTGCAGGAGTTCGTCAGGCGCTACGGCGCGGGCGCGCTCGCGTGGGTGAAGCTGGGCGGCGAAGTCTCGTCGTCGCTGCTGAAGGCGCTCGGCGCGGAAGCCGTGACGCGGATCGCGGAGGCGGCGGGCGCGGGGCGGGGCGACGCGGTGCTCGTCGTCGCGGGCAAGGCGAAGACGGTCGCGGCGAGCCTCGGCGCGCTGCGCGTCGAGATCGCGCGGCGCGAGAAGTTGATCCCGGAAAACGTCTTCGAGCCGCTGTGGGTGACGGAGTTCCCGATGTTCGAGTTCAACGAGGCGGACGGGCGCTACTACTCGATGCACCACCCGTTCACCTCGCCGCTCGACGAAGACCTGCCCCTGCTCGAACGCGCGCTCGCGGGCGGCGAGACGGCGCTGCTCGGGCGGCTGCGCGCGAAGGCTTACGACACGGTGATCAACGGCGTCGAGGTCGCGGGCGGCTCGATCCGTATTCACCGGCGCGACGTGCAGCGCCTCATCTTCCGCGCGCTGGGGATGGACGAGGAGACCGCGCGCCGCCGCTTCGGGTTCTTCCTCGAAGCCCTTGAGTACGGCACGCCGCCGCACGGCGGGATCGCCTCCGGCATCGAGCGGCTGTTGATGGTGCTCGTGCCGACCGACAGCATCCGCGACGTGATGGCCTTCCCCAAGACGGCCTCGGCCGCCGACCTGATGATCGACGCGCCGGGCGAGATCGACCCGCAGCAGCTCGACGAGCTGCGCATCCGCGCCGCCGAAGACTGAGGCGAAGAAGAAACAGCCACGGGCAAAACGGGGAACCCGGCGGGACGGCGACTTTCGGCCCTGAGTTTCCGGCTTCGAGTCGCCGGCTTTATCCGCCCCCGTGATTTCCGCGTCCCCCGCGGCTGGGCTTTCGCCCGCTTTGATCCCGCTCGCCGCGTCGCCGCTCAAGACGCAGACACCGCCATGAAAAAAACGCTGAACAGAATCGCGGCGAGGGCCGCCGCCGTGCTCGTCTTCGCCGCCGCCGTGCTCGTCGCCGCCGCGCAGGGCCAGACGCCGCCGCCCGCGCCGAAGGTGACGGCCGTGCGCGCCGCGCGGATGATCGACGTGCGCGCCGG
>DATCVD010000714.1:0-9424 GCA_036567125.1 Pyrinomonadaceae bacterium
GAGGCGGGACTCGCGGCCCGCCGCGAGGGGGCCGCCACCCTCCTCGTGGAGGCCGGGGCGGAGCGCGCGGCCGACGTGAACGAACTGCTCGTCTCGCGCGGCATCAAAGTCTCCGCGCTCGCGCCGGTGCGGGAAACGCTCGAAGACGTGTACCTCAGGCTGACGGCCGGCGCGGGGGCGGACGCCGGCCGGGCTGACGCGGCGTCTAACGCACGGTGAAGCGTCGCGTCGAGAGTCCAACGTCTCGCGCAGCGTCAATTACATGAAGCCCGCGGGCATGACTTTGGGAGGCGCGCGTAGTACACCCCTGAACGGAGGACGGGTTTGAAGAGCGTCGAAGAAAGGGCGTCGCCGTGGAAGTTCGGCGGGCTGACGTGGCGGGAGCTGGGCCGGCGCACGGCCGCGCGCATCTACAACGACGACGTGCTCGGCAAGGCGGCGCAGCTCTCCTACTTCTTCATCTTCGCCCTGTTCCCCCTCCTGTTCTTCCTCGCCTCGCTGCTCGGCTACTTCGCCCAGACGGGGACGCAGATGCGGGACGAGTTGTTGCGCTACCTCGCCGCGGTCGTGCCGAGGAAGGCGTCGGTTCTGATCCGCGACACCGTGGACGAGATCACCGCGGGGAGCAGCGGCGGCAAAGTCTCCTTCGGCCTGCTCGTCGCGCTGCTGACGGCCTCCTTCGGCATGGGCTCCGTCATCTCGACGCTGAACTCCGCGTACGGCGTCAAGGAGTCCCGGCCGTGGTGGAAGGCCCAAGCTTTGGCCGTCGCCCTCACCGTCGGCCTCGCGCTGTTAATCATCTCGGCGCTAGCCCTCGTCCTCTACGGCGGTCACATCGGCGAGTGGGTCGCGGCGAAGTACTCCCTCGGCGACGCCTTCACCTTGGCTTGGGGCGTGCTGCAATGGCCGGTCGTGCTCGCCGTCGTCCTCCTCGCCTTCGCGCTGATCTATTACTTCTCCCCGAACGTCAAGGACATGAAGTGGCAGTGGATCACGCCGGGCTCGGTGCTGGGCCTCGGGCTGTGGCTGTTGGCGTCGTTCATCTTCCGCGCCTACCTCAGCCTCTTCGACACGTACGGCGCGGCCTACGGGTCGCTGGGGGCGATGATGGTGCTGCTGCTGTGGCTCTACCTGACGGGCGTGGCGATACTCGTCGGCGGGGAGATGAACGCCGCCATCGAGGACGCGGCGGCGCGGGCCGGCGTGCCGGAGGCGAAGGAGCGGGGCGAGAAGCGGCCCGGCGAGAACGCGCCGGGGGCGTAGGGTCAGTCAAACGCGCCGCGGCCGCACGGCCGGTTGAGTTATCAAAGTGCTTCAGTTATTGATTACTAGCGACGAGAAATTTCTAAGGATGAGCGTGAAGGAGGGGGACACAAGCATGAAACGGATCGCACGAGCGACGGCGCTATTCATCTTCATCGGGGCGGCGGCGGCACACGTCGGGGCGCAGGGGAGCAACACGGGCCAGCCGGCCGTCCGGCAGAGGCCGGAGCCTGCGACCCAAACGAAAGCGCGGGGGCAGCAGCAGCAGCAGGCCGCGCCCGTGCAGGGGGCGGCGAACTGCTCCGGCAGGCCCGGCGCGCGGTGCGCCAAGAAGGGTGGCGCTAAGAAGTTGCGGACGATATTCTGAGGCAGCGCGCGCGGCGATGAGTAATTCGGCGCTCAGGGCGCGCGGCGTCACACAACGGGTGGCGAGCGCGAACGGGCGAGGAGGGAACAAGGGGTGAGTCAGGGGCAAAGAAGGTATGCGGAGGACGAGGCGCTCGTGCGCCGCTGCATTCACAGCAGGCAGGGTGCGGCCGGGGACTACTACGGCGGCGCGCAGTACCTAGCTGCCCTGCAAAGGCTGCGTGCGAGCGCGGCCTTGGAGGCGGCGCGCAAGGTGGACGCGCTCTACTGGCAGGACGCGCCGAAGGTGCGCGTCCTGCTCTGCGCGGACTGCGCGAGGGATCTCGGGCTGTGACGGCGCGGGCGGTTTAAAGTGGTGGACGAGCGGCTGGTGAGGATCAGCAAATACCTGAGCAAGCACCTGCGCCACCGGCCGGAACGCTTGGGCTTGGAACTAGCGCCCGGCGGCTGGGTCGCCGTTGACGACTTGCTCTCGTCCTGCGCGGCCCATAACTTCCCCCTCACGCGGGGCGAACTCGAAGAGGTCGTCGCGCGCAACAACAAGCGGCGCTTCTCCTTCGACGAGTCGGGGGAGCGGATTCGAGCTAACCAAGGGCATAGCGTCGAGGTCGACCTCCAGTTGGAGGCGGGGGAGCCTCCCCCGGTGCTCTTCCACGGGACGGGCGCGCAGGCCGCCCCGTTGATCGAGGCCACGGGACTCAGGAAGATGGGGAGGCATCACGTGCATCTGTCGCCGGACGCGGCGACGGCGAGGAGGGTGGGCGCGAGACGGGGCCGCCCCGTCGTGTTCGCGGTGGACGCGGCGGCAATGGCGCGCGACGGGTGCTTGTTCTACGTCTCCGCCAACGGGGTCTGGCTCGTCGAGAGCGTGCCACCGCAATACCTGCGGGTGACGTGACGGCGCGCGGCGCTGGTTCGGTCGGGTTCGCGGCGGCTGAGACGGTACGCCGATCAGTTGCCGCCCGTCCGCACGGAAGCCGTCCTGCTCACCGGGATTGAAGGTGGCCGTGAAGCGGTCGGCCCGGATGACTCGTCGGGCGCGGCGTCGAACCCGGAGCGCCCCTATTCATTGCTTCACGCTTTTCGTATTCTCTCTTATCACGCCCCAAACCTTATACCGGTTACCTTCCATCCGCGTCCCGACCACCTCCACCCACCCCTCGTGCCCGTCACCGGAGTAGTGAAGGTTGAAAGCGTCACCGTTTAACCCGCCCCCGCCCCGGCGCACCCCCGCGTCATCCGCGGCCCTCTCGGCCTCGGCTTTCAACTTCGAGATGAAACCGACCTCATCAAACTTCGCGCCCCCTCCCTCGTCTATCACGTAGGTGAGGCTAAAATCTTTCCGCCGGCTGACTCCGGGGGAAGACGAGGAGCCGCCGCCGCCCGATGACCATTGAAGTGCGGGCGAGGGAATCTGCCGGACAAGTTTGTCTAAAGAGAAATCCCGAAACAACTCGGTTTCCGCGTCCGGCTGCCTCCCCGCGGAACACCCGGAGAGCGCGAATCCGGCGACGACAAGGCAAAAGAAAAGGCACCTCATTTCACCCGTCCCACTTTCTGGAAACTCAGAACCTGCAAGCGCCCGGCGTCAGCGGCACGCACGAGACGCGATTGATGAAAAGACCTGCACGCCCGGCAGTATCCGCCGCACATTCTACCCCAAATCCACCCAACTTCTCGACAACCTTCTGGCCGAATCGCGGCCGCGTGCACGCCGTCGGCGTGTGCCGCCGCCATTTCCAAACGCCCGACCCGTACCGGACAGCCTTTTGTGTCAGCGTGGCCGGCCCATCCAAAGAACGCGCCGGCTGCCGCCACCCCGTCTTCCTCTGCCCCTCCTCTAAACTTTTTCTCCGCGCCTTAACACCGCCGCGCCTAACGTGGCGCGACCAAGTACAGATCCCGGCCGGCGCGTTCGACGACTAGGGTGTCCGGGTCGGCCTCATAGTCCTCACGGCGGAATCGCCTGTGGTCCAGGAACCCCAGATTGATGCGGCGACAGACGGCCTCGTCGAGCATCGACGCGAGCGTGATTTGATAGGGCGGGATGACGCGGCCTTTTTCGTCGCGGCGCGCCGCGTAGGAGACGTGCGCGAGGTGCGCGGCGACGGTCAGGTTGGCCTTCAGTTCGGCCGAGAGGGCCACCATCTCGCGCACCCGGTCGAGCGGCGCGTAGCCGTACTTCTCGATCAGATGGCCGTGCGTCTCGGAGATGGCCCGGAGGTGCGGGGCGTAGATGATCAACTCGCCGCCATCCTCGACGATGCCGCCGAGCTTGTAGCTGGCCTTGCCGCCGACCCACAACTCGTCGTAGTGCTCGTCGAGCAGCGCGACGACGCGCCGGTACTTGCGGCCGGTGTACCTGATGTGGACTTGGCGACTCACGCCGGCCGCGCGCCGGAAGGCTTCGCGGAAGTCGCCGGCGAAGAGGGCGTGAGTCCGGAGGCGAGTCGCCCCTTCGCGCGTGACCACCGAGTTGAACGAGATGACGCGGGCCGGTACGAAGTCCGCCGCGGCCTCGATCATGTGACGCGTGGGCGTCTCGACGCGGCCGATCACGTTCTCGACGGAGGCCAGCGCGCCGAGCCAGTGCGTCGCGTGCGTGAGGTCGGGGCCGGCGACGCCGGGGAAGAAATACTTTGCCCCGCCGGAGAAGCCCGCGACCTCGTGCGGCACGGTCGAGCCGAAAATGAGCACCGTGTCATAGACTCCGGGCGCGAGCAGCCTGTTGAGCTTCACCGGAATCGCGTCTCTAAAAATCCCGCCCGTCAACCCCGCCACCCGCGCCGCGCTCAGCTCGCCGATCAGGACTAGCTCTTCGGGGATGTCCCACTTGTGGTTATAAATCTTCCCCAGCACGGCCGCGGGCGCGCCGGCGGCGAACCCCGTCTTTGCCCTCTTCTCTTCCTCGGTCATCGGCGCGTGGGTTCCCTGCGCGACCAGCGCGTCGAATCGCCCGACGCCCCTCGCTGCCAGTATCTGATCGGCCAGCGGCAAGAGCAGGTCTGTGTTGTCGTCCCGCGTTTTGTCAGGAATGATGGCGAGGACGCGCTCGCCTTGGCCGACCGCGAGGAGCGCCTGCCCGAGGACGCCCCGCAACTCGTCCGGCGACAAGTCCAGATCGGCCGCGCCCCTCCCCGCGACCGCGGCGGCGAGTTTGCTATTCATCAGGTCTCGCACCGTGCCGAGGTTCTGTTCAGGGGTGGTCGCTCTTTAAGGGCGTTCGTCACGACGCGCACGCCCCGACGCGCCACCTAACCCGTCGCGCCCGGCCGCCGGGAGGTCTGCCGTGACACGCGGCGGCTCGCGCGCGATCAGGTGCGCGAGAGCCACATACAGCAGACCTACGAGGAGCATGATGCCTGCAAGAATTCGGGTGCCGAAGAATGGCATCAAGACGAGCAGTGCCCCAGCCGCCGGCGACATCCCCCGGAACTTGGTGAGCTTCGGATACCGCACTGAAGTGATCATCAGCAGCGAGAAACCCACGACGAAGAAGGTAAGGATTGTCGAGAGCAGCGGCCCGCCGAGGAGTGCCGGGGCGTCAAGGAAGACGGCCGCCACCGGGAGGAAAGCGAAGAAGACGGTCGCCAAGCCCGGAAGTTCGCGAACCTCCCGACCCTGATCGACAATCAGAAAACTAATGCGCGCGTAGCGAATCGCCCCCGTCACCAGCGGCAATCCGATCAGCGCCTCGTGTAGCACACTGCCTTGCGCGGCGACAATCGCCCGCGCGAGAACCCAAGGCGCGACGACGAAGCAGAGGTAGTCGGAGAAAGTATCGAACAGCGCCCCGAACGCGCTCGCGACTCCCAACCGGCGGGCCAAGAATCCGTCGAGGAGATCGGTGACCGCGCCGAGCGTGATCATCGCGGCGGCGTAGTGAAACCCGCCATCCAGAGCCGCGATGATGGCGGCCGCGCCCAATACCACGCGTGAGCCGGTAAGGAGTTGCGGCGCGGCCGCCCGGAGCCGGTAATGCCAACCATCCCGTTCCACGTTCGATCATCCTGTTCGTTCGGGCATACCGGACGACGGCCTCAAGCGGGCCTGCATTTTACCGGGGAGCAGCCCGATGCCGTCCCGGACGAAGAAAGCCGCGACACCGATTAAGCACGCCGGCAGAGCGGTAACAAGTCTGGATAAAAGCCGTTTCATATCGCGCCCCGACAGCGACGAGCGCTCTAACCACTTACGCGCACGGCATTCAAGAAAGTTCCGCCTAACGCCGGGCATCGCCCGCGCCCCCGTTCAACTATCATGAGGAACTCCGCGACGGGGCGTGTACCGCTACCTCAACGGCCGGCAACTCGAAGGCCGAGGCTGTCCGGCTGCAATCCGCCCCGCGGGCGATTCCGTATTTCAGACGACCCGTGAAGCGTGCCGAGGATTAGTGCTTTCAAACCTTATCGCCGCGCCCCGTTTGTAGTATAGTGCGCGCCCTGTTAAACCCCCGCGACGCGCGTCTCACCCGCGGAGCAGAGGCGGGAGCCACCACCGCCTCCGCCTCGAACGCCATCCGCGCCTCTACCCGCAGAAAGGAGACTGTGTTTATGACAGCTAAGGGAAATGAGAAGACGCCGAAGGGCCGCACGCAGGTGAAAGACTTGCCGAAGAAAGAAAAGGAGTTGAGCGAGAGCGACCTGAAGAAGGTCAGGGGCGGAGCGCTGGGAGGGGCAGACGCCAAACACGTCTTGGAGAAAAGCGGCACGATAAATTAATAACCGCTTGGCTCACGTTCATCAACGCGAGGCGAGGTGAAGCGACCGGGACGCAGAGCATCCGTGCCCGGCGTCCCTCGACAACGGCTGGAACTACCGCAAAGGAGACGGGCAACGTGCCGAAGAACACACAGGACGAGAAGAAACCGAAGCGCCGCACGCAAGTTAAAGACTTACCAAAGCAGGAGAAGGTGCTGTCGGAGGACGAGCAGAAAAAGGTCAAGGGCGGGAGTGCTGCTCTAGCTCCGACGCCGGCGATGAAGAAGGAAAGTAGCCTGTCCTCGTAAACAAGGAACTAGCCCGTCCGCCTAAAACTTAGTTGCCGATTTCCTGATGACGAAAAAGCAGCTACCTGTCATCCCGGCCTCGCCGCTCCCGCCTCTCTACGCGGCGTGGGTGGATGAACTGCTGGCCGGCGGCCACGTCCCGCACGAATCGGACGCGACCTGCGATGATTGCGCGATGTGCGCCGGCGAGGGACGGGAACCGCAGGGCGGCGGAACTTTCTTCAACCCGCAGACGAAGTGCTGCGCCTACGTGCCGGAGCTGCCGAATTACCTCGTCGGGCGCGCGCTCGAAGATGCGGACTCGGCCCCGGCCGGGGCGGGGCGCGAAACGGTCGGGGCGCGGCTGCGGGCCGGCGTGGGCGTCACCCCGCTCGGGCTGGGGCAGCCGCCTCTCTTCGCCGTGCTTTACGGCCGCAGCCCCGCCACGCTGTTCGGCCAGAGTCGCGCGCTGCGCTGCCCGCACTATCTGGCGGACGGGGGCGGGCGGTGCGGCGTATGGGAGCACCGGCCTTCGGTGTGCGCGACTTGGCACTGCAAGTACGTGCGCGGGGCGACCGGGCAAAACTTCTGGCAGGCGCTACACCGCCTGCTCTCGGAGGTCGAGCGCGACCTCGCGCGCTGGTGCGTGTACGAACTCGATCCCGGCGGCGCGGCGCTCAGGCTTCTGTTCCCGGCGCGGGACGAGGGGGGAAAAGGGGCAGTTGATCCGCACGCACTCGACGGCGCTCCCGACCCCGAGCGGCAGAGCGCGATCTGGGGCGACTGGGCGGGGCGCGAGGCAGACTACTACCGGGCCTGCGCCCGCCTCGTCGAATCGCTCACATGGGCGGGCGTACTCGCCCGCTGCGGCCCCTCCGTGCGCATCCACGCGCGCTTGGCGAGCGCGGCTTACCGGCAACTGATGTCGGCGGAGCTGCCGGCGGCGCTCAGAGTCGGCCCTTTCCACTCCGTCCGCCTCGACGCGGACGCGCAAATCGTTACTTCATACAACGTCTACGATCCAATCGCGCTGAGCGCGCCGCTCGTCGGAGTGCTGCATTACTTTGACGGCCGTCCGACGGAGCGGGGGCGCGCCGACATCGCCGCGGAGCGGGGCATCACCATCGACGAGGCGCTGGTTCGCAAACTCGTTGACTTCAAAGTGCTCGTCCCATGCGAGCGGCCGGCCGGCGAGAGTTGAATGCCCTGACCGCGCGGCCGCGCGACATCGGCTCGGGCGCGATTACGCCAAACCGCGCCACCTTTGCCCCCGCCATCTTCGCGGCCCGCCCCGCCGGTTCATCCCGCATGAGCGACGCCGGCCGCGCCGCGCCCCTGCGAGCGTATATGTTCCTTCGTGCTTCGAGAGTTTTGTCTCAACGCCGCGCGCCTCGGCGTTGGTCTCTAAGGTCGGCGGGCGAGATTATCTAACCGCTCGGCGGCGGCGGCCAAAGCGGTTCGGGTCTTCGCGTTCGCCGGATCGGCGACCGCCATCTCGCGATACATCTTCAACTGCTCGGACAGACTCCGCCGCGCGCCGCGGGTATCGCCGGCCGCCGCCTGCGCTTCGCCGAGCGCGCCGAGGCTGCCGGCCAGATCGTCGCGCGTGAATGCGTTCGTCGGATCGGCGGCCCGCCTGTCGCGGTTCAACTCCACCAGCCTGCGGTAGCTGTCGAGCGATTCGCCGAGCGCGCCGATCTTGAGCTGCGCGTGCCCGACCTTGCCGTAGGCGCTCGCCACGTTGCGGCGCAGGGAGTCGTCCGCCGGATTCTTCGCCGAGAGCTCTTCGAAGATCGCGAGCGCGCGCCGGTACCAGTCGAGCGCGGCGGCCGGATCATTCGCCGCGAGGTGGGCGTTGCCGTTGCGGTCGTAGCTGCTGCCCAAGTCCTGTTGGAGCGAGACGTTGTCGGGATGACCCGCCGCCAGTTCTTCGATGGTCGCCTGCGCCCTGCCGAAACTCTGTTTCGCGCCGTCGATGTCGCCGGTGAAAGTTTGCATGTCGCCGGTCTTCACCTGCGTGAGCCAGAGGTGGCGGCGCGCGCGCGCGTTCGCCGGGGCGGCCGCGGCGAGCGAGCCGGCGATCGCCTGCGCTTTCCGGTAACTCTCAAGCGCGCCGGCCGCGTCGCCGACGTTAGGGTAATACGGATTACCCTGCACGTCGCCCAAGTTGACGTAGGCGATGGCGAGTTCCGTGAGCAGCGTCGGGTCGTCGCCGGCCTCGCGCGCGAGCGCCTCAAGGTATTCGAGCGTGCGCCGCGCGAGCAGTTGTCGCGCCGCCGTCGAACCCTCCAGATTCGAGACCGCGTCGTGCATCTCGAACATCAGCGAATGGGTGACGCCGCGTAAAGCCCCGAAGCGTCTCTCCGCGAGGGCGCGCTCGGCCCGCGCGACGCGCCACTGCCACGTCGTCGCCGCCAGCCCGCCGACGAGCGACAGGGAGACGCCGACGGCCGCCCCGATGCCCCCCTTGTTGCGCCTGACGAACTTGCGGCTGCGGTACGCGAACGTGTCGGCGCGCGCCCTCACGGGCAGGCCGTCCAAGTGGCGCTCGATGTCTTCTGCTAACTGCTCGACCGAGGCGTAGCGGCGCGACGGCTCCTTGCGCAGGGCCTTGAGGACGATGTTGTCGAGATCGCCCGAGAGGCTGCGGCGCAGGCGGTCGGGCGCGACCGAGCGAGCACGCGCCAGTTCGTCGGGCGTCGGTGAGTCGGCGCGAGCGCCGCGCTCTACGTCATCAGTCGGCCGGCCTTCGTGCGCGACCCCGTCCCCGCGACCGTCGCTTGTCTCGCCGGTCGCCCGCACGGTTTC
>DATCVD010000715.1:0-2501 GCA_036567125.1 Pyrinomonadaceae bacterium
CGCCCCGAAGTTGCAGCGCGCGTCCGAGGGCGCGTCGTCGCCCCACGCGAACAGGCGCTTGCGTTCGCGTTCGGCGTCCCACGCGGCGGCGCGCTCCCACTCGGCCTCGGTCGGCAGGCGCTTGCCGCGGAAGTTGGCGTAAGCCTCGGCCTCGTACCAGCTGACGCCGACGACCGGGTGCTGCGGCCTCAACCCGACTTCCTCGAACATCAAACGCTCGCGCCAGCCGCGCGCGCCGTCGCGCCGCCAGTAGAGCGGGTGCGCCCAACCCTCCTTGCAGCGCCACTCCCACCCCTCCGCGCCCCACCACTCGCGCCGCTCGTAGCCGCCCTCTGAGACAAAGCGCATGAAATCCTCGTTCGTCGCGGGCAGCCGATCGATTTTGAACGCCGGCAGCGAGACTTCGTGCGCCGGCCGCTCGTTGTCGTAAACGAACAGGCCCCACGCGGCCGGCGCGCCGACGGTGAAACTGCCGGCCGGCACTTCGACCGACTCCTGCCGCGGCGCGGGCGCGTCGCCCGACGCATCGACAACCGCGACGCCCGAACCGCCCGCGTCCGAAGGCCGGGTCTTCTTCGCCGGGTCGAGCAGTTGCAGCAGGTAGATCAGAGTCTCCTGATGCTGCCGCTCGTGTTCGAGGACGAGATGGAAGACGTAGCCGTCGCGCGCGAGGCGGCCGTCGGCGTTCGGGGTTGAAGAGGTTGTTTCGAGGTGGCGCAGCACGTCGGAGCGCACGCGCGCCAGATACGCCTCCATCTCGCGGCGGGTCGGCAGGTCTTTCGACTGCTCGCGCGGCGTGGCAATCGGATCGAAGACGCGCTCGTAACGCTCGTCGGGCGACGGATCGCCCTTCGCGCGCTGCAAGACCCAGTAAGCCTCGAAGACGCCGACGTGCGCCAGATGCCACAGGACGGGCCGGAAGCCGAAGCCGGGGCTTTCGTGCAAATCCGACTCGCGCGGGACGAGGTCGAAGAGGCGGAGCGTGGCGGCGCGCACCGCTTCGAGCTGCGACGCGATCTGCTCGGCCGTCGCCCGCGTCATCTCCGCCGTCGGTCGTGTCATCGAGTCTCTTCTTCGCCTCGCCGCGCGCCGGGGAATCGTCTGCCGGCCGAAACTTTTAACGTCGCAACCGGGGCCGCCGCCGCGCGCGGGATCAGTGTCGAACGGGCCGGTTATGATAGCATGTGCGGACGCCGCGACGGTCAAGGCTGTTCTCCGAAAGTCCGGCGTCTTTCGGCCCGTTCCGAACGAGGGAGATAGAGGCGAGTTGATGTCGCAGACCGCCCGCAGCGAGCCGGCCGACGCGCGGCTGAAGGTTCACGCGCTCGCACGCACGGACGCGCGCGCTCGCTTCGCCGAAGACGTGCGGCGCGGGCTGACCGCCGCGCCGAAGCGACTCCAGCCCAAATATTTTTACGACCAACTCGGCTCGCTCCTCTTCGACGCCATCTGCCTGCTCCCGGAGTACTACCTGACGCGCGCCGAGGACGAAATCCTCCGCGCGGGCGCGGACGAAATCGTCGCGGCCGTCGCGGGCGAAGGCGGCGCGCCGCTGTCGCTCCTCGAATTCGGCAGCGGCAGCGCCGCCAAGACGCGCCTGCTGATCGAGGCCGCCTTGCGCCGCCAGTCCCGACTGCTCTACCGCCCCGTCGACATCTCGGCGACGGCCCTTGAGGTGAGCGCGCGCTCTCTGTTGCAGTCGTACCCGCAGCTCGGCGTCGAAGCCTTCGCGGGCGACTACGACGCCGCGCTCGCCCGTCTGAAGCGGGACGCGCGCGGCGGGGGCAGCCCCGACGACGGGGCGCGGACGCTCGCGCTCTTCCTCGGCTCGAACGTCGGCAACTTCGACCCGGCCGAGGCGGAACAGTTTCTAACCGCCGCGCGCGCCTGCCTGCGCGCCGACGACGCGCTGCTGCTCGGCGCGGACTTGAAGAAAGATGCCTCCGTTCTGCTCGCGGCCTACGACGACCCGCTCGGCCTGACCGCCGCCTTCAACCTGAACCTCCTCGCGCGCATCAACCGCGAGTTCGCGGCCGACTTCGACCTGCGCGGCTTCCGCCACCGCGTCCGCTACGACGAGCCTGCGGGCCGCGTCGAAATCTACGTCGAGAGCCTGCGCGCGCAGCGTGTCCGCGTCCGCGAACTCGGCCTGACCGTCTCGTTCGACGAGGGCGAATGGACGCACACGGAGAACTCGCACAAGTACGATCCGGCGCAGTTGAAATCCCTCGCCGCGAGCACGGGCTTCCGCCTGTCGCGGACGTGGACTGACGCGGCCGGGCGTTTCAGCAGCAACCTTTTCGTCGCGGCCTGACGGGCGCGGCGCAGCACGCGGCGCGACGCCGCCGCACGGTGTTTCCGGCTATGACCTTGCCGCGAGCCAACCTGATCGCCACGCCCGACGGGCAAGCCGGCGGCAAGACCGAAAGCGGGCGGCTGGTGCTCACGCACTAGCGGCAAGTGGATTTAGGGAGGAAAAACCGGCCCGACGCGCAGCGTCG
>DATCVD010000716.1:0-4254 GCA_036567125.1 Pyrinomonadaceae bacterium
GCGCCGCGTGCCCGCGCGTCTGCTCGACGCCCTCGCGCCGCAGCCGCCAAGCCCGCGCGCAATAGACGTACTCGCCGACCTCCGACGCCCTGATCAATTTCTCGCGTCCCGCCAACCTTCGAGCCTCCGAAAAAAATCGCACGCCGCCGGCCGCGCGCGTGCGGGCGACCCCCGCGACTCACTAATTAACCGTTCGGGCCTGCGCGGCGTGCCTGTGCGCTCGCGCCGCGCCGCGCGTTGTTGCTATCCTATCCCCGCGCGGACGCGGTTGCACGGGCACGCCGCCGCGGGGGGCGATGTCGAAGCGGGATTACGAATCGGAGGAGCTGACCGTAGCGGAGAGCCGGACGCGCTTGAAGAAGCCGCCGCTCTTCAAAGTCCTGCTGCACAACGACGACTTCACGACGATGGAGTTCGTCGTCTTCGTCCTGAAGACCGTCTTCCAGCGCGCGGACGCCGACGCCGTCTCCATCATGCTCAAGGTGCACATCGAGGGCGTCGGCGTCGCGGGCGTCTACACCTACGAGGTGGCCGAGACGAAGGCGGCCAAGGCGATGGAGCTGGCGCGCGCGCAGGAGTACCCGCTGCTCTGCTCGGTCGAGCCGGAGGCGGGCGCGGACGACGGGGATAGGGATTAGGATTCAGGAGCCAGGATTCAGGAGCCAGTTAAAACAGTTCTTTCTAAATCCTAAATCTTAACTCCTAAACCCCCTCTGCTTATGATCACGAAAGAGCTACAGGCGACACTGAATCTGGCGGTCGAGGAGGCGGCGCGGCGGCGGCACGAGTTCGTCACGCTCGAACACCTCCTGCTCGCGCTGCTCACGGATCGCACGGCGCGCGACGTTCTGGTCAACTGCGGCTGCGACTTGGCAAAGCTGCGCGACGGGCTGGAAAAGTTCCTCGCCGAGCACTACGAGTCGCTCGAAGAGTACCAGCCGTCGGAGATGCCGGAGCAGACGATCCAGTTCGCGCGCGTCTTGCAGTACGCGCTGATGCAGGCCGAGGCGAGCGGCCGGAGAGAGGTGGACGGCGGCCAGATTCTCGCCTCGCTCTATCAGGCCGAGCAGTCCTACGCCGTCTACCTGCTGAAGTCGCAGGGCGTGCGCCGCTTGGACGTGCTCAACTACATCTCGCACGGCATCTCGAAAGTCTCGCCGGGCGACGACACGACCTTCGAGGGCTGGAACGACGGGGAGGACGCGGACGGGCAGGAGGCGGCCGAGGCCGCGCGCGATCCGCTCGCTTCGTTCACCGTCGACCTCGTCGAGCGCGCGGCCGGCGGCCACATCGATCCGCTGATCGGCCGCTCCGTCGAGTTGCTGCGCACGATCCAAATCCTGTGCCGGCGCAGGAAGAACAACCCGATCTACGTCGGCGAGCCGGGCGTGGGCAAGACGGCCATCGCCGAGGGGCTGGCCCTGAAGATTCATCTGGGCGAAGTGCCGGAGATCCTCAAGGAGGCGAAGGTCTTCGCGCTCGACATGGGCGCGGTGCTCGCCGGGACGAAGTACCGCGGCGAGTTCGAGCAGCGGTTCAAGTCGATCATCGCGGCGCTCAAGAAGGTTCCGCACGCCATCCTGTTCATCGACGAGATTCACACCATCGTCGGCGCGGGCGCGGTGTCGGGCGGCTCGATGGACGCCTCGAACATCCTCAAGCCCGCGCTCGCCACGGGCGAGGTGCGCTGCATCGGCTCGACCACCTACCCCGAATACAAGGCCGCCTTCGAGCGCGACCGCGCGCTCGCCCGCCGCTTCCAGAAGATCGAGATCGGCGAGACGACCGTGCCCGAGACGGTCGAGATTCTCAACGGCCTCAAAGGTTATTACGAGGGCCACCACGCGGTGCGCTACTCGGCGGAGGCGTTGCAGCTCGCCGCCGAACTCGCCGCCAAGTACCTGCACGACCGCTTCCTGCCCGACAAGGCCATCGACGTGATCGACGAGGCCGGCGCGGCGATGAAGCTGCTGCCCGAAGCCGAGCGGCCCGAGACGGTCGGCCCGCACGAGATCGAAACCGTCATCGCGCGCATGGCGAAGGTTCCGCCCAAGACCGTCGGCGGCTCCGAACGGGATCGCCTGCGCGAACTCGAACGCGAACTCAGGTCGGTCATCTTCGGGCAGGATCACGCCATCGGGCAGATCGTCCGCGCGATCAAGCTGTCGCGCTCGGGGCTCGGCAACGCGGAGAAGCCGACCGCGTCGTTCCTGTTCTCCGGCCCGACGGGCGTCGGGAAGACCGAGCTGGCGAAGCAGCTGGCGGCGGCGATGGGCGTCGAGTTCATCCGCTTCGACATGAGCGAGTACGCCGAGCCGCACACGGTCTCGCGCCTCATCGGCGCGCCGCCCGGCTACGTCGGCTTCGATCAGGGCGGGCTGCTGACGGACGCCGTGCTCAAAACCCCGTACAGCGTCCTCGTCCTCGACGAGATCGAGAAGGCGCACCCGAACCTCTTCAACATCCTGCTTCAGGTGATGGATCACGCCACGCTCACCGACAACAACGGCAAGCGCGCCGACTTCCGCAACGTCGTCCTCATCATGACCACCAACGCGGGCGCGCAAGAGCTGTCGGCGGGCGGCATCGGCTTCCAGACGAACGCGACGGGGCGCGGCCTCGGGCGCGGCGTAATCGAGCGCACCTTCAGCCCCGAATTCCGCAACCGCCTCGACGCGTGGATCGCCTTCAACGCGCTCCCGCCCGCCGTGATCGAGCAAGTCGTCGATAAGCTCGTCCGCGAGGTCAACGCGCAACTCGCGGAGAAGAACGTCACCATCAGACTGACGGACGAGGCGCGCGCGTGGCTCGCCAAGAACGGCTACGACCGCGCGATGGGCGCGCGGCCGATGGCGCGGCTCATCCAGCAGAAGATCAAGGAGCCGCTGGCCGAGGAGTTGCTCTTCGGCGAACGGCTCGCGGCGGGCGGCGAGGTTCTGGTCAACGTCCGCGACGGCGAGATCGTGCTCGAACACCCGGCGGCGTGAAGCAGACCGGCGGAAAGCCCAAGGAGGCAAATCTGAATGGCGGGCGGTACGAAAAAAGGTAAGTCGCCGGCGGCGGGTAAAAAGTCTTCGCCGGGCAGTCAGGCGCGCGTCGAGCGGAAGAAGAAAGTCGCGGGCAAGACGGGCCGCGCCGCCTCGCAGCCGAGGGTCGGGAAGGGGACGGAGGGCACGGGCGGGAAGGGCGGCGGGCTGCACTGACGCCCGCCTGCGGCCGACGCCGGCCGGGACGCCGAAGTCGGTCTCGAAGCCAGGCTCCGAAAGTTAACGCGAAGACGGATCGAATTCTCCTGTCGCTTGCGACTCTGCTCGGCCGTAAATTGATCTCCTGACATCCTCACCGCCGGCCCTTGATCTCATGCCACCGCGCGAACGTCATCAGCGGCCCGCCCTGTTCTTCAAGCGGACGGCCGCGCCGATTGAGTTCCCCGAAGTGCGCGGCTCGGACTTCGGCGACATCGTCGCCGTCGGCGGCAGCCTCCACCCCGCCAACCTCGCCGCGGCCTACCGGCGCGGCATCTTCCCGTGGCCCATCGAGGGCTGGCCGCTCACTTGGTTCTGCCCGCGCGAGCGCGCCGTGCTCGACTTCCAAGACCTCCACGTCCCGCGCAGCCTCGCGCGCGAACGCAAGCGGACGAATTTGCGCTTCACCGTCGACGCCGACTTCGCCGGCGTGGTGCGCGGCTGCGCGCTGGCCGCGCGGCCCGAACAGGAGGGCACTTGGATCACGCGCGAGATTTACGAGAACTACTGCGCGCTGCACGCGGCGGGGGGCGCGCACAGCGTCGAGGCGTGGGACGCGGGCGCGCTCGTCGGCGGCATCTACGGCGTCGACGCGGGCGGCGCGTTCGCGGGCGAGAGCATGTTTTATCTCAGGCCCAACGCCTCGAAGCTCGCGCTGCTCCGCCTCGTCGAACACCTCTCCGCGCGCGGCCTCGCGTGGCTCGACATACAGGTGATGACGCCGCACATGCAGGCCCTCGGCGCGAAGCTCGTCGGCCGCGACGAGTTTTTAGACCGACTCGACGCGGAGCTTGCGCGCGGCCGCGTGCTGTTCCCCGCCGGGGGCGAGACGGACGATCCGGCGTGAGCGCCGCCGCCGCTTTCAGACGGCGCGGCCGGGTGGGTTATCATCCGCGCGTCACGTCCCGCACGGGTTGAGTAAAGATGGCGCAGACGATCAAGCCAGAGAGCGAGACCGGCGCGGCCGCCGGCGACACCGAGACCGAGCGCGCGGAGCCGCAGCCGAGCC
>DATCVD010000717.1:0-6119 GCA_036567125.1 Pyrinomonadaceae bacterium
CGCGCCGCGTTCGACACGGCCGCCAGCTCGTCCAACTGCCCCGACAGCCGCTGCGCGTTCGACTCGGCCTCGGCCAGCCGCCCCTCGGCGTTGCCGACCCGCGTCTCGACGGGGTCGACCCGCGCCTGAATCGACTGCGCGACCCGCAGGTCCGTGTCGCCGAAGCGCACCTTCGTGGCGGCCAAGCGCCCCTGCGCGTCGCCGCGCCCCTCGACCTCGAGGTTGAGTCCGCGCAGGATGTTCGACGCGCCGTAGGAGGAGCCGCCGCCGAAGAAGCCGCCCTTCGTCTTGATGCTGGTGCGGTCGCCGAGCGCGACGGTCGTGGTCACGCCGTTGGCGTCCTGCACGTCGAACGTGTTGGCGTCGATGTCGCGGCGCGTCACCACCCCCTTGACCTTCATCTTCCGGCCGCTCGTGACGGAAGCAGTCCGGCCCTGAGTTGGCGTGGTGTTGTCTGTTTGCGCCTGCGCGAGCGGGGCCGCCGCGAACGCCAAAACCGCGGAGTAGATGAACGCACGGGTGGTTCTGGAAAAGTTAAGATTCAAAGTTCGATTCTCCTCTTGCTCGTTTCGAGTCTATGACTGCGACACTCGTGGCAGGCGCACTCACCCGCGTGCGGGGGCGCGCATGCACGACCGTGGGGCAGTAGGTTTTGTTCCCTGCGAGGATACCCCGTGAACGCCCGCCGCCGCGTTACACGCCGCTTGTGAAATTCGTATGTAAAGGTTGTGGGCGTCGCGCGCCGGTCGTTAGACCGCGGGAATAGGGTAAAAGGGGTCAGGGATGAATGCGTACCCTTCGCCTTAACCTCAAAGGGTAGCTTTAATCGAATCTGCCAAAGAAGTTTCCGGGGCGCGCTTTCGTGAGTGGTAGCGTCCTTTAGAGTATCTCCGAAAGATGTTAAATCGACAGATCAAAGCTATGGTCACTTAAAAACGCCGACATCATACGCCCGCCGCTACTGGCCTGAAGCTCGCCGACGCGCTTCTCGATTTTCCGCATCTGCTTTTTGTTCTCGCCGCTGGTGACTTTTGAGCTGCTGTTGAACCAGAATTTGAACTTGCCTTTGTCGCCGGCGACCATCCGGGAGCTGTGGATCAGGTCGAGCACGTCAACGTCGGGGTTCGCGTGCGCCCCGTTGCCGCAGAACACGTAATGGTCGGCCGTCACCTCCTCGCAGAACTTCGCGTGGATGTTGTACTCGGCACCGTGGTGCTGAACCTTCAGGACGTTGACGTGCGTCCGGCCCGTCGCCTTGTCCGGCTTCAGGTACAGATTGAGACCCTTGAGTATTTCGTCGGCGTGGCCGTCGCCCGTGAGCAGCACCGTCTTCTTTTCCGCGCCGGCGGTTTCCACCACCAGCAGCATGAGCGACGCCAAGTTGGGGGCCGTGACTTTGCTCCGCAGCCCTAGGGTTTTCGCGGCCTGCGCGAGGTCGACCTCGGGGGCCTGTCTCAGGGCGGCGATTCTAGCCAAGCGCCTAGTCTCGAACGCCTTGAGCGCGGGGTCTGCGACCGCGTCGAGCTTTTCCCTCAACTCCTTCTCAAGCGCGCCGAGGCGCCGCTTCATCTCCTCGCTGTGAAACTGACTCAGCAGCTCGCCCTCGTTCGTCATCGTGTCCTTCACGCTCCCGATCTCGTCCGTGGCAAAACGGCTCTCGTCCGCTTGGGCCTTCTTCTGAATCTTTTTGAGGGTCGTCTCGTTGTCCTCCAGCCACGCGTTCCATTCCACCCGCAACTTATTCAGGTCTTCCTCGAAAGGCGCGAGGATCGACACCGACATGCCGCCGAGATTGACGACCTTCTGCTTCTTCTTCCCCCGAACCATCATGAGCTTGCCGCCCGCGGGCCGATTCAGGGGGATGCCGAGCTGGCTCGGCCCGATAAGGTTGGAGAGCTTGATCGCCTCCTGCTCGCTCGTGGCGAGGTTCTCGTAGCTGTTCATCAGCGCCCCGGCCAGCTCCCCCGTGGCGGAGTGCGCCACGCCGGACGCCAGCATCACGGCGTTGGCGGCGAGCAGGTTCTCGATCCGGCCCTCGTTATCCTCCACCTGTTGGTGGAAGGCGTTGTGCCAGATCTCCCTTATCTCGGGCGGGCGTGTCGACTTGGGCGGCTTCGTCTTCTCGTTGCGCTTGGCCTTGAACTCGTGGGCGCGCCAGTCGGCCAAGTCACGGACCAAGCGCAGGATGCCCGAGATGTGATCTTGGTCGATGTGTGAGACGCAGACGACGTCGATGGCCCTGAGCTTCCGACTCGCCAGCACCGGGGCGACGTGCTCGGCGTAGGAGGAGCTCATCCCGCCGTCGATCAGCATGCTCTTGCGATCCCTGCCGGTGAGGAGCAGGCAGTCGCCCTTGTCGGATTGGAAGACGGTCAGTTTCATGAGGGCCTCCTTAATCCTCGGCGCGGTCGTTTACCGCGGCGGCCTCGGCGATGCACTCCGAGACGTTGATGCGGCCGAAGCCGGCGTCGTTAGCCCACGTGTAAGCCGCGCCGGGCAGCGGCAGCGACGTGCGCCTGATGATCCCTTCGATCTGCGCGGCCGTCAGGTTCTTGCCGTTCTTGTGCTTTTGCGCCGCGAGCATCAGCCCGACGACGCCCGCCACGAACGGGCTCGACATGCTCGTGCCGCTCAGCTTGATCCACGCGTCCGGCCCGGCGAAGCCCTTCGCGGCGACGATGTTGGTGCCGGGCGCGGCCACGTCGGGCTTACAGCGCCCGTCGCGTGTCGGCCCTTGGCTGCTGGAGGCGTTGATCCGTTCAGCTTCGGCGTCGAGGTTGGCGACGGAGATGACGCGGTAGCCGCAGGCGAGCGAGCCGATGGAGGAGTCGTCGACGTTGGAGCGCTGCGAGAAGAAAGAGGGGAAGCTCCACGCCTCCTTGCCCGCCACGCGCCGCCCCATGGGGCGCGGGTCGTCGCGCTCGATCCAGCCGTGGTAGCTGCCGTCGCGCACTTGGAGGCCGTGCAGCCTGACCGTCCACTGGCCGGCGGCCACGCCGACCGCGCCTTTCCTGCTGAAGCGCGGGCTGAGGTAGATGGAGATGTAGTTGCTCCCGTTCGCCGGGTGGTATAGCTCGTTGTAGATGCTCAGGAAGGTGCCGTCGGGCAGCTCCAAATTCTGGATGTAGCGGCCGGGCTTGACCGGGCCGTACCACCTGTCCGACCACGGCGGCCGCAGACGGACTTCGAATCTGTCCTGCGGGCCGTACCAGATTTCAAACTCATTCTCCGAGATGTCGGAGATGGTGTTGCCGACGACGAGCCACTCGATGTCCGTGGTCAGCCCGGCCGAGGGGAGCTTGCCGCTGGTGTGGATGCGCCCGGTGAAGTAGTTGCGGTCGCCCTCAAAGGCCGGGGCCTCCTGCCCGACGTTGCCCGAGGAGACGCAGACGCAGCGGCCGGGCACGGACAGCGCGGCGTCTAACCAGCGCGAGACCGCGCTGCTGGCGTCGTGGGCGTGCCCGTTCGTGCCGAGGCTGATGTTGATGGAGATGGGCTGCCCGCGCGCCTCCGCGAGTGTTAGCAGGTGGTCGACCGCGTGGACGATCCGGGTCGAGTCGTAGAAGGTGTGACGATAGTCGGCGTCCTTCTCGGTCTCGCCCTTGCCGCCGACGCCCTTCCGCTTCGCCCCCGGCTCCCGCGCCGGCAGCGAGATGAGGACGGCGGCGATGTCCGCCTCGGGGCAGACCCCGTACCTGCCCGCCGCGATGCTCGCGACGTGCGTGCCGTGCGAGCCTTCGACCATCTGCGTTTGCGGGGCCAGCAGGTGCGGCGGCACGCGCGCCTTGGGCGCGTCGCTGAGCGCGCGGTTGAGGGCCTTCTCGTCGTATTCGAGGCCGTATTTAAAAGGCGGCCGCTCCCCGGCGGGCGTCTCGGCCCCCTGATCCCAGATGCTGACGAAGCGCGTCTTCCGGCGTCCCCGCTTATCCTTGTAGAGAAAGTCTTCGTGGGCGAAGTCGAAGCCCTGAACATCGATGATCCCGATGAGCACGCCCTTCCCGTTTTGATGCAGCCGGGAGAGTTTCGCCGGGCAGCGGGGCCGCGTCGGCCGGCCGGCGCGCGGCAAGACGACGTGCGGCTTCGGGTCGTTCAGCGCCTCGCCCAACTCGATGTACGTCACGTTAGGGTCGCGGGCGATCCTGCTCAGGTCGGCGAGCGAGACTTCGGCCGTGGCGATGTTCGCCTTGCGTCCCGTGGGGTCGAAAGGGCTTTGAGTTCTTTTCTTCCCCCCCCGGCCCGGCTTCGCCCCCTTCCGAGGCGTCTTGACCGACCTGTCCCCTAAGTCGGCGGTCTCGATGAAGACGTTGACGTGAATGTCCCTCGGGGGGCGGCTTGACGCCGCCGCCGCCGCGGCCTTCGCCCCTGCCTTCTTCCCGGCGTCCTTATCCGTCTCGACGGGGACGGCATCGGAGCCGCGCCTGAGCCGGTTTTTGTCGAGGAACTTTTCGTCCTTCACGATGACGGCCGCGCAGTGTTCGGCCCGCAGCGTGTTGACGAGCTTGTCGCCGTTGGCGATCATGCGCAGCTTGGGTTGAATCTTACGGTCAGCTAGGCTCGCGCTGGCGGGCCGTGTGCGCGACGTACGCTTTGATTTACGGGCTGGCATGCCTTTCCTCTCTTTCGTTACGGCGTATATGAGGTAGGTGCACGTCTCACCCGCCAGCGGTTACTTGACGTCACCGAGTGTATCTCGAACGCTCTGCCCCGGTCGGCCCTCCTGCTACTGAGCGCCGACAGGGTGGGCCGCTCACGGGCCGGGGATGATGGCGGGCGACTGTCGGAAGGCCATGCTGACGAGCTGCGTGGTCAGGCCGCCGAGCTGATCGGTGAGCGACGAGGTGACGAGCGCGCCGACGCTCGCGAGTAGCGCCGAGCCGGCCGTGGTCAGCGCGGGCACCTCTTCGAACTGGACGAGCTTCTTCCAGCTGAAGCCTTCACCCAGCGACGCCCGGAAAATCCTGTAGTCCATCCACGCGCCGAGCGCGGTGAAGAAGAGGACGGTCTGCGCGACGCGCAGCATCAGCCCCAGCGGGCTGCCGAGCGAGGCCGCCCAGATCGGCAGCAGGCACGCGACGGCGACGGCGGCGACGCGCCCGCCCTTCTTCAAACCCGTCCGGCCGCGGATGTAGGCCGCGAAGTAGCCGAAGAAGTAGGCCGAGACGCCCCAGTAGGCGACGAACACGAGCGCCGGCCCGACGACGCGCAACGCCCGGTAGTTGGACGCCGCCCGCCCGGCCTCGACCTGCAACAACTCCCACGCGAAGACGACGGCGAAGGGCACGGCGAGTAGCAGCCCGCGCGCGAGCGCCCAGCGGCCGTTCTTCCAGTTCTGCGGGTGGACGCCGAGGCCCAGCACGACGCCCTTCGCGTCGCGCGTCTCCCCGCCCGCCTCCACCTCCACCTTCTGCCCCGACACGTGATCGCGAACCTCTTTGATCTTCCGGTCGAAGTCCGCGAGCGTGATCTCCTTGTTCGCCAGCTCCTCCCGGCACCTCTCGACCACGCCCTCGTAGTCCTTCATCGTCGGGACGGCGAGGACGTCGCCGAGCAGGTTCTTGACGCCGACCACCTTCGGCTTGAGCGCGTCGAGCCTGCGCTGCCCCGGCTCGTCGTGCATGATGTGTTTGTCGAACAGCCACAGGGCGAGGAGCAGGGGCACGGGGACGAGGAACAGGTTGGGCGACGAGCCGACGACGTAGGCGACGAAGATCGCCTTGCCGGCGGCGGCGCGGGCGTACGCCCCGCCGTCGCCGCGCCCGTCCTCGCGGGCCAGCAGCAGGGCGACGCCCATCAGCGTCGCGTAGGGCGTCAAGTCACGCAGCAGCGAGAAGAAGTTTCGCGTCGAGATGAGGACGTAGGTGGAGACCTTCCCGCTGAGTTCCGTCCTCGCGTCGGGGAAGGCGAGCGCGGCGAAGCCGAGCCAGAGGGCCGCCGCCGCGGCCGCGATCAGGAGCGCGCGCAGGCCGCGGTTGCTCGGCAGCCCCGCTGCGTCCCAGTGCGCGTAAGCCGCCGCGCCCGCGAGCGCGAGTGCCGGGGCGACGCCGAGCAGGTTGAGCGCGGCCGTCGCCCACTCGCCCAGCCCCAAGAGGTTCGCGGGCAGCACCCACAGCACGGCGGCG
>DATCVD010000718.1:0-3134 GCA_036567125.1 Pyrinomonadaceae bacterium
CGCGCGCCCGCAGGCGGCGCGGCCGGGCGCGACCGAACGGCGACACGCATCCGGGGCCGACGCCCCGACCCGACTCCACACCAGACAGAGAGCCGACTGCCGGCGGTTTCGGGCCTCGGGCCTGAAGCCTCGGGGCTGCTCTACGCTTTTTTCAAACCCGATAGATCGTTTCCGCAAGGACTCAGAAGGAGAAGACGCGATGGCGAACATCTCGAAGATCAACCGAAGGGCGGAGAAGGAGAAGCAGCAGGCCGCGAGGAACCGGCGCGAGATCATCGGGGCGGGCCTGAGCCGCCGCGACATGCTCAAGATGGGGCTGCTGACGGCCGGCGGCCTGCTCGTCGCCCGGTCGGGCCTGAGCGTGCGCGCGCGCAACAGCGCGGGCCGCCTCCTCGACAGCGGCCCGGGCAGCGGCCCGTCCAGCCCGCCGACACGCCCCTTCGTCCAGCCCTTCACCCGCATGACGGTCAAGCAGCCGGTCGCGACTCTGAACCCGCAGCCGTCCGTCATCCCCAACACCGCGGCCGGCGAGGGGCGCACCATCCCGCATCAGGCGCTCACGCTGTTCCCCCCCGTCAAGTACTACGAGGTCGAGCAGCGGCTCACGAACATCATCACGCACCCCGATCTGCCGCCGCAGCCGCTCTGGGGCTTCGACGGCCTCGTGCCCGGCCCGCTCTACGTCGAGCGCTACGGGCGGCCGATCCTCGTCCGCAACCGCAACAAACTGCCCGTGGCGAACAACGGCGGCTTCGGCAAGGAGCTGGTCACGACGCACCTCCACAACGGCCACACGCCCGCCGAGTCGGACGGCAACCCGTGCGACAACTTCGGCCCCGGCAAGTTCTACGATCAGCACTACCCGAACGTGCTGGCCGGCGTCCTCTCGACGCACAAGGATCAGGGCGGCGACATTCAGGAGGCCATGTCCACGCTCTGGTACCACGACCACATGCACGACTTCACCTCGCAGAACGTCTACAAGGGGCTGGCCGGCATGTACCTGCTCTTCAACGACCACGACACCGGCGACGAGACGACCGGCTTCCACCTCCCCTCGTTCGGCGACGGCGTCTCGGACGACAGCAACTTCGACGTGCCGATGCTCTTCAGCGATCACCTCTACGACGAGGACGGCATCGTCGCCTTCGACACCTTCAACTTCGACGGCGTGCTCGGCGACCGCTTCCTCGTCAACGGCAAGGTGCAGCCCGTCATGCACGTCCACCCGCGCCGCTACCGCTTCCGCTGGCTCGACGCCGGCCCGTCGCGCTTCTACGAGCTGTTCTTCACCGACACGAACAACCTCAACCAGCGGATCAAGTTCCACCAGATCACCACGGACGGCAACCTGCTCGAACGCCCCGTCGAGGTCGAGAGCGTCCGCATCAGCGTGGCCGAGCGCGCCGACGTCGTCATCGACTTCTCGAAGTACGCGGGCAAGACCCTCTACATCGAGAACCGGCTCGAACAGGTCGACGGGCGCGGCCCCACCGGCAAGGTGCTGCCCGCGGGCCAAGGCAACCTGATCCTGAAGATCGTCGTCGACCTGCCGCCCGTGCGCGACGACAGCGTCGATCCGGCGGCCATCACGAAGTTCTACGGCCTGCCCGACAAGACGGCCGCCCCGCGCATCACCCGCACCTTCAACTTCGACCGCTCGAACGGCAACTGGACGATCAACGGCCGCTCGATGGATCCCGAATGTCAGGAGGTCAGAGCCCGCGTCCAGAAGAACTCGGTCGAGCACTGGGTCGTCGACAACAGCTCCGGCGGCTGGCAGCACCCGGCCCACATCCACTTCGAGGAGTTCCAGTTCCTCTCCATCAACGGGCGGCCGCCGGCCTCGACCGGCCTCGTCCAGAACGGGCGCAAGGACGTGATCCGCTTGGAGCACAACATGCAGACCAAGACGTTCTTCCGCTTCCGCGACTTCACGGGCAAGTACCCGTTCCACTGCCACAACGTCGTCCACGAGGATCACGCGATGATGCTCATCTGGGAGATCGTGGACGGCCCCGGCGACAACAAGACCAACCCGTAAGCGCCCCGCGGGGCGGGAAAGGAGATGCCGGAACATGAGAAGCACGTGTAGGAGAACGCTCGCCGCGCTCGTCGGCCTCGCCCTCCTCGCCGCGGTCGCGGTCGTGCCTTCGGGTCACGCGGCCGGGGGCGACGAGGCGAAGCGGGCGAGGACGCCGCGCGAGAAGCTGGCCGAGCGCAGCTTCCCGAACGTCGTGCTCACCACGCACGAGGGTAAGAAGGTGAGGTTCTACGACGACCTCGTCAAGGACAAGATCGTCCTCATCAACTTCATGTACGTGAGGTGCGAGGGCATCTGTCCGGGGACGACGGCGAAGTTGGTGAGGGTGCAGAAGCTGCTCGGGCCGAGGGTGGGCAAAGACATCTTCATCTACTCGATCACGCTCAAGCCGGAGGAGGACACGCCCGCGGCGCTCAACCGCTACGCGAAGGCGTACAAGGCGGGGCCGGGCTGGCAGTTCCTGACGGGCGATCCGAAGGACGTGGAGCTTTTGCGGCGCAAGCTCGGCTTCATCGACCGCGACCCGGCGCGCGACGCCGTCAAGTCGAACCACACGGGGATGCTGCGCTGGGGCAACGAGCCGCTGACCTTGTGGGCGGGCTGCCCCAGCTCGCTCGCGCCCGACAAAATCGTGAAGGAGATCGGCCTCGTTGACTGGCCGAAGGCCGTAGCGGCCGAAGGAGGAGACAGATGAGGAAGCAACGGTTGATTACGAGTGGTCTCGCCGTCGCCCTGCTGCTGGCGGCCGCCGCGGCCGTCGGAGTTCGGGCGCAGGCGACGACTCAGGCAACGACGCCGCCGCCCGCCTTCGCCGTCGGGCAGGGGCCGGAGGGCGTCGCCACCGACGGCACGAACGCGTACGTGGCGAACCAGTTCAGCAACAGCGTCACCAAGCTCGCGGCCGACGGCGCGGCCGTCGCCACCTTCGCGGTCGGCCGCCGGCCCGTCGCCGTGGCCTTCGACGGCTCGGCGCTGTGGGTGGCGAACTACCTGAGCAACGACGTGATGAAGCTCGACCCGGCGACGGGCGCGCTGCTCGGCACCACCACCGAGCAGGGCCAGCAGCTGGCCGTGTTCATCACCGTGCTGT
>DATCVD010000719.1:0-8439 GCA_036567125.1 Pyrinomonadaceae bacterium
GCGCCACCCCGCCGCCCGCGCCCCGCACGCCCCCGAGACGCCGCCGCCCCGACCGGCGCTCCACCTATTTACGATTTACGATTCACGATTTACGATTACCCGATGACGATTGACGAGCAACTCGCCTACCTCCGCAAAGGCGCGGTCGAACTCATCCGCGAGGACGACCTGCGCGCCAAGCTCGAACGCGCCGCGCGCGACGGCCGCCCCCTGCGCGTCAAGCTCGGCGCAGACCCGACCGCGCCCGACCTCCACCTCGGCCACACGGTCATCATCCGCAAGCTCCGCCACTTTCAGGAACTCGGCCACACGGCCGTCTTCCTCATCGGCGACTTCACCGGCCTCATCGGCGACCCGTCGGGCAAGTCGCAGACGCGCCCGCAGCTCACCCGCGAAGAGATCAACGCCAACGCCGAGACCTACAAGCAGCAGATCTTCAAGCTGCTCGATCCGGATCGCACCGAGATCAGGTTCAACTCCGAGTGGATGGACAAGTTCGACGCCTACTCGTTCGTCCGCCTCGCCGCGCACACCACCGTCAAGCAGATTCTGGAGCGCGACGACTTCCAGAAGCGCCTGCGCGAAGAGCGCCCCATCGCCCTCCACGAGCTGCTCTACCCGCTCACGCAAGCCTACGACTCGGTCGCCTTGCGGGCCGACGTGGAACTCGGCGGCACGGATCAGAAATTCAACCTGCTGATGGCCCGCAGCCTTCAGCGCGAGTACGGCCAAGACCCGCAGGTCGCGTTGATCACGCCGCTGCTCGAAGGCACGGACGGCGTCCAGAAGATGTCGAAAAGTTTGGGCAACTACATCGGCATCGCCGAGCCGCCGCAGGAGATGTTCGGCAAGATCATGTCGATCACCGATGATCTCATGTGGCGCTACCACGAGCTGCTGACCGACTTGCGGCCCGACGAGGTCGCCGCGCTCCGGCAGTCGGCCGAAGCGGGCGCGCGCAACCCGCGCGACCTGAAAGTCGAACTCGCCCGGCGCGTCATCACGGACTTCCACTCGAAGGATGCCGCCGCCGCCGCCGAAGACGAGTTCAACCGCGTCTTCAAGCGCAAGGAGGCCCCGGACGAGATCGGGGAGCGCGCGCTGGCGGCGGGCGCGTGGAAGTTGCCGCGCCTGCTCGTCGAGACTAAACTCGCGCCCTCGATGGCCGAGGCCCGCCGCCTGATCGAGCAGGGCGGCGTCCGCGCCGACGGCGAGCGCGTCGCGCGCCCCGACGCGGAGATCGAACTGCAAGCCGGCCGCGCGCTCCTGCTCCAAGTCGGCAAGCGCCACTTCCTGCGCGTGCGCGGCGCGTGAGCCTGTCAAGTCGGCAACCCTCGCGGAAAGGAGAGGTCGGATGTCGGAAGAGAACAAAGCCCTCGTCCGCCGCTGGTTCGAGGAGGTTTGGAACAGGGGGCGGGCCGAGGCGATTGACGAGTTGTTCGCGGAGGACGGCGTGGCGCACGGGCTGGCCGGCGACGCCTCGCCCCTGCGCGGCGCGGCCGGGTTCAAGCCCTTCTTCCACTCGTTCCGCGAAGCCTTCCCGGACATCGAAGTCGTCGTCGAAGACGTGATCGCGGAGGGCGACAAGCTGGCCGCGCGCTGCTCCGTGCGCGCCACGCACGGCGGCGACACGCTCGGCTTCCGCGCCACGGGGCGGCCCATCGAGATCACGGGCACGACCTTCGCCCGCGTCCGCGACGGCAAGATCGTCGAGGCGTGGAACAACTTCGACTTCATGGCGCTGTTCCAGCAGCTCGGCGCGGTCGAGATGCGGCGGCCCGCCGCCGACGACGGGGCAGCCGGGAAAGACTACGGCAGGTCAGAGGGCGACGCGTGAGCGGGGAGGTGAGCCGCGCGAACTCCTCGCCTCGCCGGCCGCGGCCGCGCCGGCGGCGTCGCGCTGACAACCTTCGGCGCGGTAACAGCAGCGCCGGCGAACCGACGGCGGGTTAACTGACACCACTTTATGCCGGCAGCCACCACAGCGCCCACCACGGCGGCCACCACGGCGGACGAGGTTCTCGTCATCGAGACGCCGGAGCGCGTGCCGCTGCACTTCGCTCTGGCGTCCATCGGCAACCGCTTTCTGGCGTGCGCCGTCGATCACCTCCTGCAACTGCTCATCATGGCGATGGTCTTCGTCGTGTTGCAGTGGTCGGGGCTGCTCTCGACTTGGGGCGGGCGGCTGACGGAAGCGCCGAAGTGGGCAATCGCGGCGCTCATCCTCGCGGTCTTCGCCATCTGGTCGGGCTACTTCGCCGTCTTCGAGTGGCTGTGGGGCGGGCAGACGCCGGGCAAGCGCTGGCTCCGCCTGCGCGTCATCCGCGAGGACGGGCGGCCCGTCACCTTCTGGGAGGCCGCGGCGCGCAACCTGCTCCGCATCTTCGACATGACGCCCTTCCCCTTCTACTCGGTCGGGCTGCTCTCGGTCTTTTTGTCGAGCCGCGACCAGCGCGTCGGCGACTTCGTCGCCGGGACGGTCGTGGTGCGCGAGCGCGAGGCCGAAGCGCCGTCGTTCGCCGAGGTCTTCTCCGCGCCGACCTCGGACGTGGCGATGCGCCGCGCCTTCCGCCCCGTCGAGTTCACGGGCGACGTGAACTCGCTCACGGCGCGCGAGATCGAGGTGCTCGAAAACTTCCTGCGCCGCCGCTGGGACTTCAGCGACGGCGTCCGCCAGTGGATGGCGTGGCGCGTCGCGTGGCCGCTGCTCTACAAAATCAAACCCGACTTCGACCGCGCAAACTTCACCTACGAGGGCTTCCTCGAAGAACTCCTCCACCGCTACCGCGCCGCCCACCGCTTCAACGACTGAGCCGCGAAGAAAAGGCGGAACGCGGAACGCGGAACGATCAAGTAAAAGCGGAAGCCGGAAGCCGGAATGAAGACCGACCTGTTTTCATTCCGGCTTCCGGCTTCCGGCTACTTATCTTCAGTTCATCGTCCCGCGTTCATCGTTGCCGCTCAACGCTTCCACTCGACGGGGAAGAACGAGCCGGACTTGGCGGGGTCGAGCGCGAGGCCGACGAGCGAGGCGGCGTAGGCGAGCACGGGGTCGTGGCCGGCGGCCATGCCCCTCGCCGTCGGCAGGATCACCTCGTCCGGCTTCACGCCCGTCTTCTCCAAGCTCTTGCCGTCGCGCATCACGATGTCGGCGTCCGTAACGCTGACGCCGTAGAAGACGACCGTGTCCGCGCCGACGAGGCGCGTGTGGCCGCGGCTGCGGTCGAGGCCGAGCGACTGCGCGCGGGCGGCCGCGCCGCAGAGGGCGCAGATGATGACGAGGGCGGGGAGGGCGCGGGGGGCGCGTGTCGGCATACGAGGGGACTCCTTCGTAGGGTGTGCGGCTCAGGGTTTTCGGGTCGGGGAAGGCTCTCGCAGCGCGCGGGCAGCGTGTGCGGCGGACGCGGACGGCGGTCAGGGTAGCAGGAGCCGCGCGGCGCGGTGAAGAGTTTTCGATCAAATTGACGCGCCGTTCGGGCCTCGGCTAGACTCTCCGGTTCATCTAACTGACGGATTCTTAACCGAGAGGACGACGGAAAAATCATGGCTCAAGACATCTTCATTCTGGGCGGCAAGCGCACGCCGATGACGCAGTACGTCGGCGCGTTGAAAGACGTGAAGGCGAACGATCTGGGCGCGGCCGCCGCGCGCGGCGCGCTCGAAGCGAGCAACGTGGCCGCGGACGAAATCGACCACACCGTCATCGGCAACGCCTTGCAGACTTCGGGCGACGCCATCTACGGCGCGCGCCACGTCGCCTTGAAGGCGGGCGTGCCGGCCGACCGCCCCGCGCTGACCGTCAACCGCCTGTGCGGGAGCGGCATCCAGTCGATAGTCTCGGCGGCGCACATGATCTTGGCGGGCGAGGGGCGCACCGCGCTCGTCGGCGGCATGGAGTCGATGTCGATGGCCCCGCACGTCGTCTACGGCGCGCGCAGCGGCTTCGCGCTCGGTCAGGGCAAGCTCGAAGACAGCTTGATGGTCGCGCTGCTCGACACCTACTGCAACACGACGATGGCCGGCACGGCCGAGAACCTCGCGCGCCGCTACGAAATCTCGCGCGAGGAGCAGGACGAGTACGCGCTGCGCTCGCAGCGGGAGGCCAAGCGGGCGCAGGACGCCGGGGTCTTCGCCGAAGAGATCGTGCCCGTCGAGGTGAAGACGCGCAAGGGCGTCAGAGTCGTCGACGCGGACGATCACCTGCGGCCCGACACGACGCTCGAAGTGCTCGCCAAGCTCCCGACCGCGTTCAGCAAGGACGGCTTCGTCACCGCCGGCAACGCGTCGGGGATCGTCGACGGCGCGGCCGCGCTCGTCGTCGCCGACGGAGACTTCGTGCGCGAGCGCGACGCGAAGCCGCTCGGCCGCGTCGTCTCGTGGGCCTACGCCGGCGTCGAGCCGGACGTGATGGGCATCGGCCCCGTGCCGGCCGTGCGGAAGGCTTTGGAGAAGGCGGGCCTCAAACTCGAAGACATGGACTTGGTCGAGGTCAACGAGGCGTTCGCCTGCCAGTACCTCGCCGTCGAGCGGGAACTCGGACTCGACCGCGCGCGGACGAACGTCAACGGCGGGGCCATCGCGCTCGGCCACCCGCTCGGCGCTTCGGGCACGCGCCTCGTCCTCACGTCGCTCCTTGAGCTGCGCCGCCGCGGCGGCCGCTACAGTCTGGCGACCGCCTGCATCGGCGGCGGGCAGGGCATCGCGATCATCTGCGAGCGCGCCTGAGAAACGGGCGACCGTGGAAGGGGGAGAAAACGGGGCGGGGAGGCGGATTTTCTGCTCCCCGCCCACTTTACTCCCTTCCCCCCGTCGCGCGATTTTCCCGCCCCGGATCGCGCGCCGATTTTGCCCTTGCCAGCCCCGCGGAATTGTAGTATTTAACTGCGCCGAAAGTTCGCGTTTACATTCGCGCAAAGTACCCTCGGTATGCTATAAATTCGCTTTACCAGCAGGGTCGCCGTCCGGCACGCCGCACTCGGTAAACCGCAAAAATTTCCTTCGGACAAATCGGGCCTCGAAAGCAGTACCGCAGGCGTCCGAGCAGCCAAGATTCCAAGCCTTAAGAAAAGGACGAACTATGTCGAGATCAATCCTCCACCGCGCGGCCTCGGCGCTGGCACTCGCCGCCCTCTGCCTCGCCTTCGGGGCGACGCGTGCGGCGGCGCAGTCGCAGACCAACGGCGCCATCGGCGGTCTGGTGAAAGACCCGAACGGGGCGGTCGTCGTCGGCGCGACCGTCGTCGCCACGAGCAAAGAGACCAACCGCGAATCGACGGCCACGACCGACGACGAGGGCCGCTTCCGCATCGTCGAGCTGCCGCCGGGCAACTACACGCTCAAGGTCAACGCCTCCGGCTTCGGCGAGTTCATCCGCCCGACCGTCGTCGTCGAGGTGGGCCTCGTCACGCCGTCCGACGTCGATCTCGCGCTGACCGCCACGACCGAGAGCGTGGACGTGACGAGCGAGGCGCCCGTCATCAACACCTCGCAGCAGGACTTCGCCTCCAACATCAACCAGACCTCGATCAACGAGCTGCCGATCAACGGCCGCCGCGCCTCGAACTTCGTCCTGCTCACGCCGGGCGTCGCGCCCGACGGCGACTTCGGCCTGATCTCGTTCCGCGGCATCTCGGGCCTCCTGAACAACAACACGGTTGACGGCGGCAGCAACAACAACGCCTTCTTCGCCGAGGAGTCGGGCCGCACGCGCATCAGCTCCTCGATCAGCCAAGCGGCCGTGCGCGAGTTTCAGGTCAACACCTCGAACTACTCGGCCGAGTACGGCCGCGCCGCCGGCGGCGTCGTCAACACCGTCACCAAGTCCGGCTCGAACGAGTTCCACGGCCAGTTGTTCTACTACAACCGCAACAACCGCTTCGGCGCGCGCAACCCGCTCGGCTTCCGCAACGTGCTCGTCAACGGCGTCGTCCAGCGCGAGCCGCTCAAGCCCGAGGACGTGCGCCACCAGTTCGGCGGCGCCATCGGCGGCCCGATCGTCAAGGACAAGCTGTTCTTCTTCTTCTCCTACGATCAGCAGAAGCGCAACTTCCCCGGCATCGCGCAGTTCGACACGCCCAGCTTCCTGATCGAGGCCCCGACCAACGCCAACGGCATCAACCGCACGACGCTCGCCGCCCGCGGCCTGACGGGCGCGCAGATCGACGCGACGCGCGCGTTCCTCGTCAGCCTCACCGGCGAGACGCCGCGCCGGCAGGATCAGTACCTGCTGCTGCCGAAGATCGACTGGAACATCAACGAGAGCAACACCGCCTCGTTCACCTACAACCGCCTCCGCTCGGAGTCGCCCGCCGGCATCCAGACGCAGGCGCTCGTCACGCGCGGCCGCGCCAGCTTCGGCGACGACTTCGTGGACATCGACTACGGCATCTTCCGCCTCAACTCGACGCTCGCGCCGACCCTAGTCAACGAGGCGCGCGTCAAGATCAGCCGCGAAGACCTCTACGCCTTCTCGAACGAGCCGCTGCCCGGCGAGCCGACCACCGGCATCAACGGCCGCCCGCCGTCAATCGCCATCACCGGCGGCCTGACCTTCGGCAAGGCCAACTTCCTTGAGCGCTACCACAACCCGCTGGAGAAGACCTTCCAGATCGTCGACAACATGACGTGGACGCGCGGCAACCACACGATCAAGTTCGGCGGCGACTACCTGCGCTCGCGCGACCTGCTCGCCAACCTGTTCCAGGAGGGCGGCGTCTACTCCTACAACAACATCGGCGACTTCCTCGTCGATTACGTCAACTTCACGTCGAACGGCGCGCTGCGCGCGCTCTCGGCCACGACGCCGACGACCAACCCCTTGGGCCGCTGCTCCACCTCGACGCGCCGCGCCGGCCAGTGCTACACCAGCAACTACGCGCAGGGCTTCGGCTCGCTCGGAGCCGAGTTCGTCACCAACGACTTCGCGTTCTTCATTCAGGACGACATCCGCTGGACGCCGCGCCTGACCGTCAACCTCGGCCTGCGCTGGGAGTACGAGCAGCTGCCCGAACCGCAGATTCCGAACCCGACGTTCGCGCAGACGGCCAGCTTCCCGTCCGACAAGAACAACTTCGGCCCGCGCGTCGGCTTCGCCTACGACCTGACCGGCGACGGCAAGACCTCGGTGCGCGGCGGCGTCGGCATCTACTACGGCCGCCTGATCAACTCGACCATCTCGAACCTGATCACGAACACGGGCGTTGATCGCGGCCAGCTTCAGGTCTCGCTCAACCCCGCGACGGCCGCCAACGCCCCGGTCTTCCCGAACGTCGTCGCCGCGCCCGCGGCCGTCCAGAACCCGACCGGCGCGAACGTGCCGGGTTCGTCCATCGTCGTCATCGAGCCGAACTTCCACATGCCGACGATCATTCAGGGCGACTTCATCGTCGAGCGCGAGATCAGCCGCAACACGGTCGTCTCGGCCTCGTACCTGACGAGCCGCGGCCGGTACCTGCCGACCTTCATCAACAAGAACATCGCCCCGACGAACGACTTCCAGACGCTGACCGTGACGAGCGGCCAGTTCGCCGGCCAGTCGGTGCGCGTCCCCGTCTACACGTCGCGCCTCAACTCGGGCTTCTTCAACATCACGGAAGTTCAGGGCCGCGTCGAGTCGGCCTACCACGCGCTGGTCTTGCAGGCCAACCGCCGCCTGACCGACGGCCTCCAGTTCCAGATGAGCTACACGCTGTCGCGCGCGCGCGACAACGGGCAGACGTCGGTGACGTTCACCTCGACGAACACGCCGACCGACCCCTTCAACCTCGACCTCGACAAGGGGCCGGCCAACTTCGACATCCCGCACCGCTTCGTCGCCAGCGCCGTCTACAACCCGAAGGGCTTCGGCCTCGACGAGTCGGCCTTCGGCCGCGCGATCTTCGGCGGCTGGACTATCGCGCCCATCGTCACGGCGCAGTCGGGCCGCCCCTACTCGGCGGGCGTCTCGGTGACGAACCGCCCGCTCCTGAACGCGCTCAACAGCTCGATCACCGGCTCGGGCGGCGACAGCTACTTCCTGCCCCTCGGCCGCAACAGCTTCCGCCAGCCGAAGATCGTCAACGTCGATCTGCGCCTCTCCCGCCGCTTCAACCTCGGCGAGACGCGCAACATCGAAGTGCTCGGCGAGGCGTTCAACCTCTTCAACCGGTCGCACGTCACGTCCGTCAACACGACGGCCTTCCGGCTGGTTTCGGCCGTCTCGGGCGGCCCCGGCATCAACCTCGTCCCCGACGCGACGTTCGGGACGGAGTCGCAGCTCGGCAACTCGATCTTCCGCGAGCGGCAGGTGCAGTTCGCCGTCCGCTTCGAATTCTAAGCCGCGCGCGGACGGCCGCCGCGACGGCCGCCCACTTGGCAAGAGCCTGCCGCCTCCTTTCCGGGGCGGCAGGCTCTTTCTTTCGCCCCGCCGCCGCCGCGCGAACGGCCCCACACGCGGACGGC
>DATCVD010000720.1:0-5374 GCA_036567125.1 Pyrinomonadaceae bacterium
CCGGCGCGAGCCGTTCGACCGCGACGCGCGTGACCTTGCGTTCGGCCGCCGCCGCGCGCCAGACGCCGAGACGCTTCGCCATCTGGTTGCCGCGGTCGTTATCAATCGGCGCGCGCCAGAAGTTCGGCGCGAGCGGGCCGGCGATGAGCGCGCGCCCGTCAACCTCGTAGGCTTCGAGCGCGCCGCTTCGTTTGCCGACTCGCGCGAGAAAGCGCGGGCCGCCGAGCGTGACGGCGTCGGCCGTCTCCGAGATCGTGAGTTCGGGCTGCGCGGGCGCGAGCCGCGCCGTCGGCCGGGGGAAGTCGTAGGCGACGGCGAACTGATCCCACGCGACGACGTGCCCGCGCTTCGCCCACGGGGCGTCGGCGGCGAGCGCGAACGAGACTTTGAGGAAATACTCCGCGCCGGGTTTCAACGACGGTCGGCGCAGGCCGAGCGCGACTTCCTCCGATTGCCCGGCGGCGGTGCTGAGGCGCGGGAGCGCGCCGCGTTGGATGACCGTGCCGTCCTCCGCGAGCTCCCACGATCCTTCGGCGAACGACAGGTCGCGGAAGATGTGCTTGTTGCGGACGCGGACGCGGCCCGCTGCGAGATCGACCGGCTCGACCTTGACGAACTGGTAGACCTTCTTCACCTCATCGAGTTCGGGCTGCGCGCGCCGGTCGGCGAAGACCAGCCCGTCGCCGCCGTTGCCGTCGTTCGGCTTGTCCCCGTAGTCGCCGCCGTAGGCCCAGAACTCGCGCCCGTCGGCCGCCCTTTTGCGGAACGTCTGATCGACCCAGTCCCAGATGAAGCCGCCGTGGAAGTTGGGCCGCGACTCCAGCACGTCCCAGTACTCCTGCAAGTTCCCGACGCTGTTGCCGAGCGCGTGCGCGTACTCGACGAGGTAGAGGGGCCGGCCCGCGCCCTTCTCCGCGTAGTAGCCGACGATATCCTGCGGCTTCGTGTACATCGGGTTGAAGACGTCGCTGTGTGAACTCGCGCCGCCTTCATAGGCCAGCACGACCCACGGGTGGTTGGCCTTCACCCACCGGCGTGCGGCCTCCAAGCCGCGCCCGTAGCCGGCCTCGTTGCCGAGCGAGAAGAGGAAGATGCTCGCGTGGTTCTTGTCGCGCTCGATCATGCGGCGGACGCGCTCGACGTGCGCCTCGGTGAAGTCCTCCGCGTCCGAGATGCGCTGCCGCTCGTTCGCGCCGTAGCCGTGCGACTCGATGTTGGCCTCGTCCTGCACGTAGAGGCCGTACTCGTCGCAGAGCGCGTACCAAGTCTCGTGGTTCGGGTAGTGGCTCGTGCGCACGGCGTTGATGTTGTAACGCTTCATCAGCAGGACGTCCTCGATCATCCGCTCGCGCGTCGTGACGTGGCCGAGGTCGGGGTCGTGCTCGTGGCGGTTGACGCCTTTGATCATCACGGGCCGGCCGTTGACGAGGAGTTGCCCGTTCTTGATCTCGCTCGCGCGGAAGCCCAGCCGCCACGGGATCACTTCGAGCACGCGGCCTTCCTCGTCGCGCAGCGTCAGTGTCAGCGTGTAGAGGTTCGGCTCCTCGGCCGACCATTTCAAAGGGTTCGCCACCGGCCGCTCCAGATCGAGCGCGGCCTCGCCGCCTGCCGATACCAACACCTCCGTGGTTCCCAGCCTGACGACCAAGCCGCGCGCGTCGAACAGCTTCCCCTCGACCGAGACTCGCTCGTCCGACTTACCCGCGTTCCGCAGCTTCACCTTCACGGCGAGGCGCGCGTCGCGGTACGCGGCGTCGAGGTGCGTGCGCGCGTGAAAGTCGCGGACGTGGAGCGGCGGGCGCGAGACCAGCTCCACGTCGCGGAAGAGGCCGCTCAGCCGCCAGAAGTCCTGATCCTCAAGGTAGCTCCCGTCCGAGAAGCGATAGACCTCGACGGCCACGGTGTTCTCGCCGGGCCGGACGTAACGCGTGATGTTGAACTCGGCCGGGAGCCGGCTGTCCTCGCTGTAGCCGACCCTCTGGCCGTTGACCCAGACGTAGCAGGCCGAGTTCGCGCCGCGCAGGACGAGGAAGGTCTCGCGCCCGTCCCAAGCGGCGGGCAGGTCGAAGGTGCGCCGGTAAGAGCCGACCGGGTTGCGCTCCTCGTAAGTCGTCCAGTCCTTCGGCGGCTCCTTCGTCACGCTCGGCGCTTCGCGCCTGAACGGGTAGACGATGTTCAGGAAGATCGGCGTGCCGTAGCCCTCCATCTCCCAGTTCGACGGCACGCGAATCTCCTTCCACGCCGACACGTCGAACTCCGGTTTGTAGAAGTCGGCGGGCCGCGCCGAGGGTTCCTTCACCCAATGAAACTTCCACGCGCCGTTGAGCGACCGCACGAACGGCGAGACGGGCGCGCGCGGCGCGCCGGGCGCGAAGGCGAGCGCGCCTCGCCGCGCCGCCGACTCGTCCGGGTACGGCACGAACGTCGAGTGCGCCGGCTCGCGGTTAACGGCGAAGACGCGTGGGTCTTCCCACTCCGGCGCGGCGGCGGCGCGCGACTCGTCCTGCGCGCCGGGCGCGGCCGGGGCGGCTAACAGGAGTTGGAGAATCAGGGCGGCGGAAAGTCGTCTCATCCGCAAGTTCCTCGCTCGCTCGTCGTGAAGGCGGCGCGCCGCGCGCGGCCCCGTTAAGTTTCGCGTTAAAAGTTTCGCCTTGCCGTCGGCCGCGCGCGGCGCGCCGGCGGGCGTTATTCGGCGGGGAAGTAAGCCCCGGCCCGCGCGGGAGAAAATTCTTGACAAGCGGCGGGGCCGAGTATAGAAAACCTTTTGCTTATCCTTGCAACAAAGTGTCCGCTCCGGTTCGCGCCCGCCCGGCTGGGAACGCCCCCGGCCGCCACGGCCGCGCTTTCGCAGTGCTGTTCGTCGCCGGAAACTCGGGCCTGAAATTAACAACAAGGGGCCTCGGTTGTCGAGAGTCGGCCGGGGCGCGGGAGGCGCGAGGGGCGCGACGCCGCGCGACGCCGCGGGTTCGTCTCTTCTTCGCGCGAGTCTTCCCGGACTCGCGCGCGCCCGACCCTGATCCGAACCCTGATCCGATGAGCCGTCCCGTCAACCGCCGGAGCTTCTTGCAGCGGGCCGCGCTGGCGTGTGCCGCCGTGCCGCACGCCTGCTCCGGCCTGCTCGCGTCAGTGCTGGGCGCGCGACCACGGCGGGGCGGCGACGCGGCGCGCGATCTCTCGCTCTGGTACGACCGCCCCGCGCGCGAGTGGACGGAGGCGCTGCCGGTGGGCAACGGCCGGCTCGGCGCGATGGTCTTCGGCGGCACGGCGGCCGAGCGCCTGCAACTGAACGAGGACACGCTCTACGGCGGCGGCCCGTACGATCCGAACAACCCCGAAGCACTCGCCGCGCTGCCCGAAGCGCGGCGGCTCATCTTCGCGGGCCGCTACAAAGAGGCGGACGAGTTGATCGGCGCGAAGATGATGGCGCGGCCCGTCAAGCAGATGCCCTACCAGCCGGTCGGCGATCTGCTGCTCACGTTCCCCGGCCACGAGGAGGCGACCGCCTACCGCCGCGAACTCGATCTCGACGCGGCCGTCGCGCGCGTCGCCTACGCGAGCGGCGCGGCGCGCTTCACGCGCGAAGTCTTCTCCAGCCCGGTCGCGCAGGTGATCGTCCTGCGCCTGACCTCGGATCGGCCGGGGCGGGTTAACTTCACCGCGCGGATGAGCACGCCGCAGCAGGCGACCGTCGCGGCGGAGCGGCCCGACACGCTCGTCATGAACGGCCGCAACGGCGAAGCCTTCGGCGTCAAAGGCGCGCTCGCCTTTCAGGCCCGCGCGCGCGTGCTGATTCAAGGCGGGAGGACGAGCGCCGCGCGGGATTCGTTGACGGTGAGCGGGGCCGACTCCGCGACCGTCCTCGTCGCGGCCGCGACGAGTTACAGGAGCTACAAAGACGTGGGCGGCGACCCGGCGGCCCTCACGAAGTCTCACGTCGCAAGGGCGGCCGCGCGGCGCTACGAAACGTTGCGCGACGAGCACACGGCCGCGCACCGTCGCCTGTTCCGGCGCGTCCGTGTTGATCTCGGAAAGACCGCCGGCGCAATCGCACAGCTTCCCACCGACCGCCGCGCCGCGCGCCACCGTCTCGAAGCAGACCCGCAGCTCGCCGCGCTCTACTTCCAGTACGGCCGCTACCTGCTCATCAGCAGCTCGCGCCCCGGCACGCAGCCCGCCAACCTGCAAGGCATCTGGAACGAGCACATGACCCCGCCGTGGGAGTCGAAGTACACCGTCAACGTCAACACGGAGATGAACTACTGGCCGGCCGAGGTGACGAACCTCGCGGAGTGTCACGAGCCGCTGCTCCGCATGGTCGCGGAGCTGGTCGAGAACGGCGCGCGCACGGCCCGCGTTCACTGGGGGGCGCGCGGCTGGGTCTGTCACCACAACACCGACCTGTGGCGGCAGACCGCGCCCATCGACGGCCCGCTCTGGGGCTTCTGGCCGACCGGCGGCGCGTGGCTCTGCCAGCACCTCTGGGAGCACTACGAGTTCAACCCCGACCGCGCTTACCTCGCGCGGGTCTATCCCGTGTTGAAGGGCGCGGCGCAGTTCTTCCTCGACACGCTGGTCGAAGAGCCGAAGACGAAATGGCTCGTCACGAACCCGTCGCTCTCCCCGGAGAACAAGCACCCCGGCGGCATCGCCGTCTGCGCCGGGCCGACGATGGACGCGCAGCTCGTCCGCGACCTGTTCGCCAACTGCGCCGAGGCGGCGAAGCTGTTAGGCGTTGACGCGGCGCTCCAAGCGTCGCTCCATGATGCGCTCAAGCGGCTGCCGCCGACGCGCGTCGGCCGGATGGGGCAGTTGCGGGAGTGGTTGGAAGATTGGGACGCCGAAGCGCCGGAGCCGAACCACCGGCACGTCTCGCACCTCTACGGGCTGCACCCGAGCAACCAGATCACCGAACGCGCGACGCCCGAACTGTTCCGCGCCGCGCGCCGCACGCTGGAGGTGCGCGGCGACAACGGGACGGGCTGGAGCCTCGCGTGGAAGATCAACTTCTGGGCGCGGCTCGGCGACGGCGAGCGCGCCTACAAACTTTTGCGGAAGGCGCTGACGCCCGTCTATACCGACGCGGCGCGCGAGAGCGGCGGGGGCGGCGTCTACCGCAACCTCCTCGACGCGCACCCGCCCTTCCAGATCGACGGCAACTTCGGCGCGACGGCCGGCATTGCCGAGATGCTCTTGCAGTCGCACGCGGGCGAGCTGCACCTGCTGCCCGGCCTGCCCGCCGCGGCGTGGCCCGCGGGGCGCGTCACGGGCCTGCGCGCGCGCGGCGGCTTCGAGGTGGATATTGAGTGGAAAGACGGAAAACTCGTCGCGGCGACCGTTCGTTCACTCCTCGGCAATCCTGGCGAGCTGCGGTACG
>DATCVD010000721.1:0-4885 GCA_036567125.1 Pyrinomonadaceae bacterium
CGGCCCGCCGCCACCGCCGCCCGCGCGGATGTCGGTCAACTGTTCCAGCATGCCGCCGTCGAGCGAGAGCAGGTAAAGGTTGTTCTGGCGCGTGAAGTAGATTCGTTTCTGATCCTGCGTGAAGCGCGGGTTCAGCTCCGCCTCGGTGGTGCGCGTGATCTGCCGGCGGCGGCCCGCGCGGTGATCGTAGAGGAAGATGTCGCCCTCGTCGGCGAAGACGGTCAGCGTCTTGTCCTCCGACAGGTCGCCCGAGGTGGGCGGCGCAATCTCGCGCGCCTCGTCCTCCGTCAGTTTCCGCAACTCCGTGCCGTCGCGGTTGACGACGTAGGTGTCCATCTCCTTCAGGCGCGGGTCTGCGGCCTGCTTCCAGCGGAAGAAGACGCGGCGGCCGTCCTGCGACCAGCGCACCGACTCGGGCTGGTAGCCGACGAGCGCCGGCCCGCGCATGATGCTGTCGACCGTCAGCTCGAACTTCTTCGCCGGCTGCGACTGCTGCTGCTGCTGCGGCCGCGTCTGCCGGGCGAAAACGGCCGGCTGCGAAAAGAGCACGGCGGCGGCGCACAGCGCGCCGAGGCCGCGACGAGGGAGGCGCATCTTCATCCTCTACACCTTTTCTTCGTGGACTTGCCGGGGCTAACATCCCGCCGCGCCAGAGCTTTCCGTGTCTGGCGCGGCGGAGGACTCGAAATGAGCGAGCGTGAGGCGGATGATACACCAAAACCCTGCGGCCCGCCGCCACCCGAAAGCGGCGCGCCGCCCGGCAGCTACTACTACGACGACGCGACGGGCTACGAGGTTTACGACCCGTCGGCCGACGAAGAAGACGAGGCGACAGACGACGAAGAAGAATAATTGTAGGGGCGGGGCAAGTCCGCGGCCCGCTCGGGCGCGACAGCGCGAAAGAAGAAGCGCGATCATTCATTCGTTGAATGATCGCGCTTCTTAATTGCGACCAGTCTCGGGCGAATGATCGCGTCTCTTCGTCAGCCGCCTACCGGCCGCTGCGGGCCGTGGACTTGCCCCGCCCATACAAAATAACTTCTAGGCTTCCTTCTTCTTCGGCCGCTGGTTCGAGGCGAGCACGCGCTTGCGCAGGCGGATCGACTGCGGCGTGACTTCGACCAGTTCGTCGTCGGCGATGAATTCCAGCGCCTGTTCGAGCGAGAGTTCTTTGACCGGCACGAGCCGCATCGCGTCGTCCGCGCCCGAGGCGCGCATGTTCGTCAGCTTCTTCTCGCGGATGATGTTCACGTCCAGATCGACGTTGCGCGCGTTCTCGCCGACGATCATCCCCTCGTAAACCTTCGTCACCGGCTTGATGAACATCGTGCCGCGCTCCTGCAAGTTGAAGATCGCGTACGCGGTCGAATCCCCGGCCCGATCCGCGATGAGCGAGCCGCTCGCGCGGCCCTTCATCGGCCCCGCCCACTCGCCCCAGCGCAGGAACAGCGTGTTGATCAGCCCCGTCCCCTTCGTCTCCGTCAGGAACTCGTTGCGGAAGCCGATCAAGCCCCGCGACGGCGTCTCGAATTCGAGCCGCACGCGCCCCGTGCCGTGGTTGACCATCTTCGTCATCTGCCCCTTGCGCCGCCCCATCGCCTCGGTCACGACGCCGATGAACTCGTCCGGGCAATCGACGACGACCTGCTCAATCGGCTCGTACGTCACGCCGTCTCTGACGCGCGTGATCACTTCCGGCTTCGACACCTGTAGCTCGTAGCCCTCGCGCCGCATCATCTCGATCAGGATCGCGAGCTGCAACTCGCCGCGCCCCGACACCTTGAACTGATCGGGCGACTCGGGCGACGCCTCGACGCGGATCGCGACGTTGGAGAGCACCTCGCGGTCGAGCCGCTCCTTGAGCTGGCGCGACGTGACGAACTTCCCCTCGCGGCCGGAGAAGGGCGACGTGTTGACGCCGAAGATCATCGAGATTGTCGGCTCGTCCACGGCGATGACCGGCAGCGCCTTCGGGTTGTCGGCGCTCGTCACGGTCTCGCCGATCTCGATCTCGTCGATGCCGGCGAGCGCGACGATCTCGCCGAAGCGCGCGCCCTGAATCGGCTCGCGCTTCAGACCCTCGAAGGCGTAGAGCTGCGAGACGCGCGTCTTGGCCTGCGACTCGTCGCGGCGGATGATCGAGACGGTGTCGCCGACCTTGATCTCGCCGGAGAAGATGCGGCCGATGGCGAGGCGGCCGACGTACTCGTTGTAGTCGAGGTTGGCGACGAGCAGTTGCAGGGTGTCCGAGCGCCCCTCGCGCGGCGCGGGGATCGTCTCGACGATCTGATCGAAGAGCGGGCGCAGAGTCCGAGAGTCGTCGTCCAAACTCTTCTTCGCCACGCCCTCGCGCGAGACGGCGTAGAGGATCGGGAACTCGATCTGCTCGTCCGTCGCGTCGAGGTCGAGGAACAGCTCGTAGATTTCGTCCACCACCTCGGCGGGCCGCGCGTCCTGCCGGTCGATCTTGTTGACGACGGCGATGACGGGCAGCCGCAGCTCCAGCGCCTTGCGCAGCACGAAGCGCGTCTGCGGCAGGCACCCCTCGGCCGCGTCGACCAAGAGCATCACGCCGTCCACCATCTTCAGGACGCGCTCGACCTCGCCGCCGAAGTCGGCGTGGCCCGGCGTGTCGAGGATGTTGATCTTGCAGTCGCCGTAGCGCACCGACGTGTTCTTCGCCATGATGGTGATGCCGCGCTCGCGCTCCAAGTCCATCGAGTCCATGACGCGATCCCTGACCTGCTCGTTCTCGCGGAACGTGCCGGCCTGCCGGAGCATCGCGTCGACTAACGTGGTCTTGCCGTGATCGACGTGCGCGATGATGGCGATGTTGCGGATGTCGCTTCTCTCTTGAGCCATAACTCCCCTGCACAGTTTAAGACTGCCGATTTAAGCCCCGGATCGGGAAACGGAGATGATACCACGCGGCGGCCGTGTTGGCCCGTCGGCGCGCGGCGCGGCGGCCTTCCGGGCGGGTTTTACGCGGGTTTTACGCCGGTTTCCGGCGCGGCGACTGCCGGCGCGGCCCGCGCGCGGCGCGTTCAGAAGGTGCGCGTCTGGCGCAGGGCTTCGTAGAGGACGACGGCGACGGCCGTGGCGAGGTTGAGGCTGCGGACGCGGCGGTTGAGCATCGGTATCGTCACGCAGTTCGGCCAGTTCTCGCGGAGCAGCTCTTCGGGCAGCCCCGCCGTCTCGCGCCCGAAGACGAGGCAGTCGGAGGAGGTGTAGCGCCAGTCGGTGTAGGGCCGCGCGGCCTTCGTGGTGAGGTAGACGAAGCGCGCCGGGGAGACGGCGGCGCGCAGCTCCGCGAGGTCGCGGTGGCGGTGCAACTCGACCTCCGGCCAGTAGTCGAGGCCGGCGCGGCGCACGGCCCGCGCGTCGAGCCGGAAGCCGGTCGCGCCGACGACGTGCAGCGGAACATTCGTGGCCGCGCACAGCCGCGCCACGTTGCCCGTGTTCGGCGGTATCTCTGGCTCGACGAGCGCGACGCGCAGCATGGGGGAGCGGTTAGCGGTTAGCGGTTAGCGGTTAGCTGTTAGCCAGAACTTATCAAGACGTCGAGCTGCGATCCCGAAAGGAGCGTCGGCAACGAGGATTGGGTTTACTGTCTTAGCTAACAGCTAATAGCTAACAGCTAAAAAAAACTTGGACGGCGCTGCGTGTTAGGCATCCGCCGTCCAGCTTGATGGTCTTCGGTGAAGACCGCAGAGGTTTGTGTGCGCCAGTGTTGTGTGCGCGCGACCCCTGTTCGGGAAGTTACCGCTTCTTCGAGCCGCCCTTCTTGGAGCCGCCCTTCTTGGAGCCGCCGCCGCCGCCGCTCTTCGAGCCGCCGCCGCCGCCCCCGCCCTTCTTCGCTCCGCCCTTCTTGGAACCGCCAGATTTCTTTGTTGCCATAGTCCTCGTTGCTCCTTTTCAGTTTCGTGTGGGTTAGTTTCTCACCACAAGATACTGTGTCTGTTTTTGTCTTGTGGCCTAGAGTAAACGGCGCACAACATGTTGGACTTATAAACACTATGAAATGAGATGTCAACACTTTTGTTTCGGCCGATCGAATTTTTCGCCCGCCGCTTCATTCCGCGCGCGCGGGCGCAGCGAGTTGTCAGGAGACTGAGCGGGCGAGTGACGCGAGGCGTGATCGGTCGAGTGACCGCGCGGCGCGATCGGGCGCGGGCGGATGAACGCGTGCGGCGGGCGGATGGCGGGCGGCTCTTAAGCGTCGGCGCGCGGGTCGGTAGTAGTTCGGGCGGGTCGGCGGGCGGTCAGCGGTAGAGCGGCGTGAAGACCCAGCGGTCGTGGCGCTCGACGCCGTAGTAGTGGAGCACGGACTTGCGGCGGCTGCGGCTCACCACCCCGATGAACGGGCCGCTCACGTTCGACTCGTTGTCCTCGCCGCCCGGCGGCTCCTCGTCCTCATCCTTCTTGAGATCGACGAGGCCGGTGACGGCCTGCTGCTGCTGCTGCGTCCCCATGAAGCGCGGGTAGATTTTCGGGGTCGGGAGCATGCCGCCGCTGTACTCCGTGAGGGCGAGGATGAAGTCGGCGAAGACGCGGTCGTTCTGGCGGACGAGCTTCCACTCGCCGTCGCGCGTGGTCGTCAGGGGATCGCGGGCGGCGGACTTGCGCAGCGGGTAGATCGTCTTGATCCCGCCGGGCGGGGTGAAGCCGTTGACGAGATCGTCCATGCTCGTCGGGAGCCGGCCCATGCCGGCCCAGTAGATGTAGATGGCCTCGGCCACCTCCTCGCCGCGCGCGATCGACTCCTTCTCCAGCTCCCGCTGCGCCTGCTGCTGCATCCGCGGCGCGGCCGAGGTGACGAGGATGGCGATGATCGCCATGACGGCGAGCAGCGCGACGAGGGCGTAGCCGCCGTCGCCGCGGCGCG
>DATCVD010000722.1:0-32757 GCA_036567125.1 Pyrinomonadaceae bacterium
GCCCGCGCCGCCGAGGTGACGGGACTCGACCTGACGCCCGAGTTGCTCGCCGTCGCCCGCGGGCGCGAAGCCGCGGAGGGCTTGGGCGGCATCGACTGGCGGGAGGGGGACGCCGAGAACATGCCGTTTCCTGACGCCTCCTTCGACGCCGTCGTCTCGTCGTGCGGCATCATGTTCGCGCCCGACCAGCAGCGGGTGGCCGACGAGGTGGCGCGCGTGACGAGGCCCGGCGGACGCGTCGCCATCCAAGCGTGGACGCGGGAGGGCGGCGTCGGGCGCATGTTCGAGGTGGTGGGCAGGTACGTCCCGCCGCCCGCGGGCGTGCCCAGCCCCTTCGAGTGGGGCGACGAGGAGAAGGTCAGATCATTACTCGGCTCGTCGTTTACGGATTACCGGTTCGAGCGCCACGACTGCCCGGAGTACACGGACACGCCCGAAGAGTTGGCGGAGCTGTTCATCGGCCGGTACGGCCCGACGAACCGCGCATACCATTTACTGACGGAGAAGAGTAAGGACGAGGCCGAGGCGTTCCGCCAAGACCTGATCGAGCTGTATCGGGGTTACGTGACGCCCGCGGACGGCAAGGTGCGCTGGGGCCGCGAGTACATCATCACGCTGGCCACGCGCGCGTGACGAACCACTCGACCGCCTTCGACTTCAACTCAGTCGGCGACCCCTCGGCGGCGCTGTGAACCTGAGCGCCCGCGCTTGGGCGGTCGAGGCGGCGCGGTAACGATCCGCGTGAAAAGGTGTCTCGGCGCGAGCGAGCAGGCATACACTCTGGCCATGTACCGCGTGAAGGCCGGCCGTGAGGGCGAGTTCGTCGCCGCGTGGGGCGAATTAGCATCCACGTTCTCGTCGCTGCCGGGGCCGCCCTTGTGGGGCGCTCTGATTCGGCACCGCACCGACCGCACGCTCTTCTACTCCTTCGGCCCTCGGCAAAGCCCCGAAGACGTTCGGGCCATGCGCGAGAGCGCGGGCGCGGCCGCGCCGGGACTTACGACTTCGGGGTTTACCCGCTGTACGTCAAAGAGGAGGGCGGGCGGCTCAGGTTCTACGTGGGGCTGGGCCGGCCGACCTACACCCTCGTCCATCAGGGCGGTCACGCCTTCGCCGCCGAAGAAGACCCGGACGCGATCCGCCTGACCTTCTCCGTGCGCGGCGGCCGGGCCGGCAAACTCCTGCTCCGGATGGCGTCCATGCACTGGCGCGCCGAGCGCGCGGGCTGACGCCCGCCGCGGTGACTGTTTCCATGTACACCCCAAGCCATTACAAAGTCGTTGACCCGCAAGCCGTCCGCTCCTTCATCAAACGGCACGGCTTCGGCGCGCTCGTCTCTTTCAAAGATTCATTGCACGTCACCCACCTCCCGTTCGTTGTCGAGGAAGGGGAGCCTTTAGCGTTGTCGAGCCACATGGCGCGCGCCAACCCTCATTGGCGCGCCTTCGCGGAGAACCCGGAGGCGCTCGTCATCTTTCAGGGGCCGCACGCCTACATCTCCCCGGCCCTTTACGAAGACAGGATCAGCGTCCCGACGTGGAACTACGCGGTCGTCCACGCTTACGGGAGGGTCAGGCTGGACGACGACGTGGAAGCCGTGTTGGAGAAGATGATCCGCGCCTTCGACGCGGACTATCTGGCCCAGTGGTCGGAGCTGCCGGAGGAATACAAGTCGAAGCTGAAGGCGGGGATCGTGGGCTTCGAGTTGGAGGTCGAGAGGGTCGAGGCGAAATTCAAGATGCACCAAGGTAAGTCGCGGGCCGACAGGCTGAGGATCATCGAGGAGTTCGGCGCGTCGGGCGACACGACGCTGGCGGGCGTCGCCGAGTACATGCGGCTGAGCCTGTCATCCGAGGGCGAAACGTAACAAAGCATTTAGGCCGAGCGGGCGCAACTCCCGCGCCGCGGCCGGCCACAAGGAATTCGAGGAACTGCCCTGTCACGGCTGTCGAGTCTTCGTTGCCGCCGGCGATTCGGGTAGTCGAGTAAACGCCCCCGGTGCCCTCCCGCGGAGGCGCTCGCGTCAAAGTCGCGCCACTGAGCCAGCGAAGCCCTTCGCCGCAGGCGGGTGCCTAGCCGCCGCGTTGCGCGAGGCTCGCCACGACGGCGGCCAGCTCCGCCAGTTCGACCGGCTTCGGCACGTGCATCTGGTAACCGGCCCGCAGCGCCTGCATGCGGTCTTCGGCCCGCGCATATGCCGTCAGCGCGATGGCCGGCACACGCCCCCCGCTCTCCGCGGGTAAAGCCCTGACCTTCCGGATCAACTCGTAGCCGTCCTCTTCCGGCATCCCGATGTCGCTGACGAGCACGTCGGGCGGCTCGCGCTGTATCTCCGCAAGGGCCTCGGCCGCAGACCCGGCCACCGCCACCTCGGCCCCGCACTGGCCCAAGCCCGCCTTGAGCATCTCGCGGGTGTCCGGTTCGTCGTCGACTATGAGCAGCCTCAGCCCGTCGAGCCGCTCGGGGCACTCGAAATCGGGCAGCGTATCGCGGGCCGCCGGGTGGACGCGCGCCGCCGGGTTCACTGCTTGGTTAATGGGCGCGACCGGCAGCAGCACCGTGAAGGTAGCGCCGCCGCCCTCGCCGGGGCTTTCCGCCCTCACCGACCCGCCGTGCAGCTCCACGATGTGGCGCACGATGGCGAGGCCGAGGCCGAGCCCGCCGTGCTGGCGCGTGGTGCGCTGGTCGGCTTGGCGGAAGCGGTCGAAGACGTGCGGCAAAAACTCCGGCGCGATGCCCGGCCCCGTGTCGCTCACCGCGATCTCGACGTGCGAGTTGACGCGCTCCAGCCTGACCTGCACGCGCCCGCCCTTCGGCGTGAACTTGATGGCATTAGACAGGAGATTCCAGACCACCTGCTGGAGGCGGACGGGGTCGCCCGAGACCGTGACGGTGCCGGTGTCCAAGACCCTTTGCAGGCGCAAGCCCTTGGCCTCGGCCGCGGGCCGCACGGCCTCGACCGCCGCCTCCACGAACCCGTTCGGATCGACGGGCCGCACGTCGACGCGGAGCTTGCCCGTGATGATGCGCGACACGTCCAAGAGGTCGTCGATGAGCTGCGACTGCGACCGCGCGTTGCGCTCGATGGTCTCGAACGCTTTGGTGGCGGAGTCGCCGCTGAACTGGCCCGTCCGCAGCATGTGCGACCAGCCGAGGATGGAGGTGAGCGGCGTCCGCAGCTCGTGTGAGACGGTGGCGAGGAACTCGTCCTTGAGGCGGCTCGCCTCCTGCGCGGCGCGGTACAGGCGCTCCTTCTCGGAGGCGGAGGCCTCGGCCTCCTCGCGCGCCCTCTGCGCCGCCTTGTAGAGGCGGGCGTTATCCATCGCGACGGCCGCCTGCGCGGCGAGCCCGGTCACCAGCCGCTCGTGGCGCTCGGTGAAGACGCCCTCTTCGGGGTGGCCGAAGAAGAGCCCGCCGATCACGTCGCCGGCGCGGGAGACGACCGGCACGGCGAGGTAGCTCGTGACGGGCAGGTGGCCTTCGGGCATCCCGTAATAGGGCGAGTTGTTCCCGTAGCGCGGGTCTTTCTTCACGTCGTCGATCCTGACGACCCCCTCGCCGCGGAAGGTCGGGCCGAAGAGGTCTGTGGCGCGCGGCATCGGGAAGTGCTCGAAGGCCGAGCGCGGGACGCCCGACAACGTGTAGAGCATGTAGGACGCGCCGTGCTCGTCGAGCACGTTGTAGAAGAAGGAGCCGAAGTGTGCGCCCGTCAGCTCGGTCGCGGCGTCGGTCACCGCCTGCACGAGGCTTTGTTGATCCAGCTCTCCCGCCAGCGTCTGCCCGAGGCGGTTCACGGTCTCGATGAGCTCGGCCTGCTCTCGCAGCTGCTCGTCAGCGCGCTTGCGCGCGGTGATGTCGCGCGCGATCTTCGACGCGCCGATGATGCGCCCCGCGGCGTCGCGCACGGGCGAGACGGTGAGCGACACGTCGATGAGTCGGCCGTCCTTCGCCACGCGCACCGTCTCGTAGTGGTCGATGCGCTCGCCGCGCCTGATCCGTTCGAGGATGCGCGGCTCCTCGTCGGGGCGGTCTGCGGGGATCAGCATCGTGACGGGGCGGCCGACCGCCTCCTCCGACGTGTAGCCGTAGAGCCGCTGCGCGGCGGGATTCCAGCTCTGGATGACGCCTTCGAGGTTCTTGCTGATGATCGCGTCGTCGGAGTTCTCGACGATGGCGGCGGCGCGGCGCAGCTCGACCTCGTCGCGCCGCCGCTCCGTCATGTCGCGCGTGATCTCAAGCACGGACGCGACCTCGCCCCGTCCGTCGCGCACGGTCGCCCAACGCGTCTCGACGACGATCTGCTCGCCGTCCTTGCGCGTGTGCAGGAGTTCCCCCTCCCAGTAGCCCTCGCGCCGCAGGCGCTCGTAGATCTCTTCGAGCGGGACGGGCGGCACGGTCTTGAGCAGCTCGTGCGGCGAGCGCCCTATCGCCTCCTCCTGCGTGTAGCCGTAGGTGCGCTCCGCGCCGCGGTTCCAGAGCGTGATGGCGTTTGAGGAGTCGCGCAGAAAGATCGCGTCGTAGGCTTGGCCGATGACCTCGGCCTGCGCGCGCAGCATCTCCTGCGCGCGCTTCTGCTCCGTAACGTCGCGCGCGATCTTCGACGCCCCGATGATCGTGCCGTCCGGCTTCCTGATCGGCGACACGGTGAGGGATACGTCGATGAGCCGGCCGTCCTTCGCCACGCGCACCGTCTCGTAGTGCTCGATGCGCTCGCCCGCGCGGATGCGCGCGAGGATGGCGGGCTCCTCGTCGAGGTGGTCTGGCGGGATCAGGATCGTCACGGGCCGGCCGATCACCTCGTCGGCCGTGTAGCCGAAGATGCGCTGGGCCCCGCGGTTCCAGCTCGTGATGACGCCTTCGAGCGTCTTGGTGACGATGGCGTCGTCGGCCGAGTCGATGACGGCGGCCAGCCACGCGGCCGCCACCTCCGGGCTCTGCGGGTGTTCGATGAGTTCGCCGGCGGCGGCGTGCGGAGAATCAGCGGACGTTTCCTTTGGCATGGGCGGACAGAACCGACACTCAATTCGGGAGCGGGTTAACTTCAGGGGGAAGGGTTGTGGCTCTGATTATAAACGGGCGGCCCCGTTATTCCTACACCCCGCACGCGAGCGGGCGGGTTTCGACCCGGTAAGTGGTCTGTGCGCGCCCGCGCCCGCGAGGTTAGTCGTCCTGCTGGCGGGCCGCGCGGCTTTACGGCCGTTACGCCCGGCGACACGTCTCTCGACTAGCTTCGTCAAAAGCCGTAATATCTGTAAACCCCCAAGCCGACAGCTCTACCAGCCACGATCAAGCGGTGTTTACGTGATGAATACTCCCAAGCCCTCGCCCGCCGCCGGCCACGACCTGCGGCAGTTGCAGGCGGTCTGCGTCAACGCCACCGTCTCGCTCTTCGTCATGGACGCGCGCCACCACTGCACGTACATGAACCCGGCGGCCGAACGGCTCACCGGCTACACGCTCGCCGAAGTTCAGGGGCGGCCCCTCCACGACTTCGTCCACCACACCCGCCCCGACGGCACGCCCTACCCGCTCGCGGAGTGCCCGATTGATCGGGCGCTGCCCGAGAACAACCAAGAGCAGGGCGAGGACGTGTTCGTCCACAAGGACGGCCACTTCTACCCGGTCGCCTTCACCGCCAGCCCGTTGCGCGAGGGCGGCCGCGCGGTCGGCACGGTCATCGAGGTCAGGGACACGACCGAGGAGAAGCGGGCCGCCGAAGAGTTGCGCCGGTCGGCCGAGCGCCGGGCCAACATCCTCGACCGCATCGCCGACGGCTTCGTCGCCTTCGACCACGAGTGGAGGGTCTCTTACATTAACCGGCAGGCGGCGCAACTCATCTCGCGCATGCAGCGCGACTCGGGCGAGCTGGTCGGGAAGAACATCTGGGAGGAGCTGCCCGACCTCGTCGGCACGAAGGCTTACGACGAGTACCACCGCGCCGTGGCCGAGCAGGTGACCGTCGACTTCGAGCTGTTCTACCCGCCCCTCGACAGCTGGCTGGACATCCGCGCGTACCCCTCGGCCGACGGCCTCTCGGTCTACTTCCAAGACATCACGCGGCGCAAGCGCGACGAGGAGACTCTGGCCGAACGCGCGCGCACGGCCATGCTCGGCGCGGACATCGGCCTCGCGCTGACGCAGGGGGCGGACGCGCGCGCCATGCTCCAACTGTGCGCCGAGACGCTGGTGCGCCACCTCGACGCCGCGTTCGCGCGCGTCTGGACGCTCGACAAGACGGGGCGAGTTCTGGAGTTGCAGGCGAGCGCCGGGATGTACACGCACACGAACGGGCCGCACGGGCGCGTGCCCGTCGGCAAGTTTAAGATCGGCATGATCGCGGAGGAGCGACGGCCCCACCTGACCAACTCGGTGGTGGGCGACGAGCGCGTCGGCGATCAGGAGTGGGCCAAGGCGGAGGGGATGGTCGCGTTCGCCGGCTACCCGCTCGTCGTGGACGACCGGCTCGTCGGCGTGATGGCGATGTTCGCGCGCCACCCGCTCTCGGAGGGCGTGCTCCACGCGCTCGGCTCGATCTCGCGCGAGGTGGGGCTGGGCGTGGCGCGCAAGCAGGCCGAGGCGGAGCGCGAGCGGCTCCGGCAGGAGGTCGTCGAGGCGCAGCAGTCGCTCCTCGCCGAACTCTCGACGCCGCTCGTCCCGCTCAGGGACGGCATCGTCATGATGCCGCTCATCGGGGCGATGAACACGGAACGCGCCGCCCAGATGCTCGAAACCCTGCTCGGCGGCGTCACCGCGCGCGGCGCGCGCGTCGCCATCCTCGACGTGACGGGCGTGCGCGAGGTGGACACGCACATCGCCAACATGCTGCTCAGGGCCGCGCAGTCGGTCAGGCTCCTCGGCGCGCAGGTCGTGCTCACGGGCGTGCGCGCGGGCGTGGCCCAAGTGCTCGTGCGCTTGGGCGTGAACCTCAACGAGATCACCACCCGGAGAACTTTGCAGGACGGCATCCGGTGGGCCGAGGGGTTGATCGACGGCGGCCACGCGGCCGGTGAGTTGGGCTTACGGCCTGCCCAGCGGCGACGGCCGCAGCTTGATTAGCCCCCCGAATTGGGACGGCCTCTCCAATCCCGGCGTCGCGCTCGCGTGGTCACACCGCGGGCGGCGTTTCGTCTGACCTCGGGCGGCGCAGTCGGCGGGCTAATCAAACGCCAAAAAGAATAAAGCGGCGTGACTTCCTATGCGGGGAGAGTACACGCCGCTTCTGGTTCGCGCCCCGACTCGCTTGAGGGGGCGCGTGTCCACGGTGGCCGACACTATACTCCCGCCTCCCCCCCGGCGCTAGGAAAACGCGAGGCCGGAGCCGACAGCACGGAGGGCGGGAACAGACGGGCCGGATCGACCTTCTGCCCCTCGCAAGCGGCGAACGTCCACCGCAGCCCGTGGTGGACGCGGTGCGCCCAGTCCTGCTCGCTGTGGCGCGCGCCCTCGGCCCGCATGAACTCGACCTCTTCGCCGGGCGTGAAGCCTCGCGCCGCGAGCGCGTCTCGCAACGCCTCGGCGTTGCAATCCGTGTTCGCCCCTTCCAGCGTCCCGGCGTCGATCCAGACCTTAGACTTCGGCCCGCGCGCCAGTTCGTCGACGTTGCGCAGCAGCCGGCACTTGTCCCACCAGAGCGACGGCGACATGGCGAGCACGCGTCCGAACGCGTCGCCGCGCCGCAAACCCAAATAAAGACTCACCAGCCCGCCGAGCGAGGAGCCGCCCACGCCCGTGTGCTCGCGCTCGGGCTTCGTCCTGTACGCGGCGTCGACGAACGGCTTCAACTCCTCGACGAGCATCCGGCCGTAAGCGTCGGCCCCGCCGCCGACCTTGAAGTTGGGATCGGTCGAAGGCGTGTACTCCTCTATGCGACGCCCGCCCGCGTGATAGACGCCGACGATGATCAGGGGCTCGATTGCGCCCTCGCGGACAAGGTTGTCGGCCGTCTCGTTCAGGTGCCAGTGCTGTCCGGGGACGAAGGACGTGCGGCCGTCGAAGAGGTTCTGCCCGTCCTGCATGTAGAGCACCGGGTACCTTCGATCTTCGTCGGCGTGGTAGCCGGGCGGGAGGTAGACGACGAACTGCCTTTCGTTACCTAAGAGCGCGGAATGAAACTCCTGCGGGCCTTCGAGCGTGCCGCGGGCTTCGCCAGACTGGCTGCCGTGCTGGTTCATGCGAGGGTGCATCCTGTCACCGCCGTCTCCGAATAAAACGGGAGCGTACGAGCTACCGGCCATGCCGGGCGGGTCGTCGTACGGTTACCCATCACCCGAGCGGCCGGCCGGCAGGTGGGAGCGAATAGCGTGCCGTCGTCTCACGCGCCGGCGTCGCCGTTCGAACGGGCCGACCGTCCCCGCCCAGAGGAAAAATTGCGAAGGGAGAAATGCCAAGCCGCCGCGACGGGCTTGTGACAAGGCGTGTGCTAGTGGTTTCACCGGACTAATCAAATCAAAGTGTCGCAATCAGGAGGCGCATGGCAATCAGCACGCTCGACGAACTGATGGATCGGCTCGCACAGTTTGAACCCGCAGGCTTTCCGGTCATCAGCCTCTACCTCAACGCCGAGGCCGACCAGCACGGCCAGACCAACTTCGGCCCCTTCGTGCGCAAGGAGATGGGCGAGCAGGCCAAGACGTTTCCGAAGGGGTCGGCCGAGAGGGAGAGCTTCGAGAGGGACGCCGAACGCATCAACACGTTTCTGGAGAAGGAGGTGGCCCCGCAGGCGAACGGGATCGCCCTCTTCGCGTGCGAGGCCGCCGACCTGTTCGAGGCCGCGCAGCTCGGCGCGCCGATCCCGAACAACCGTCTCTTCGTCTACGAGCAGCCGCACCTGTACCCGCTCGCCCGGCTCATGGATCAGTACCCGCGCTACGTCGCGCTCGTCGCCAACAGCAACACGGCGCGCCTCTTCGTGTTCGGCCGCGGGAAGGCGCTCAACACCGAGGAGGTGAAGGGCGTCAAGGTGAACCGCGTCAAGGTGGGCGGGTGGTCGCAGATGCGCTACCAGCGCCGGCTCGCCAACAACCACCTCCAGCACGCCAGAGAGGTCGTCGACACGCTCGCGCGCTTGGTGGAAGAGGAGCAGGCCGCGCACGTCATCTTGGCCGCGGAGACGAGCATCCTCCCGCTCATGCGCGAGCAGATGCCCGCGGAACTCGACAACAAGGTGATCGACGTCCTGAAGCTCGACGTCAACGCGCCGGAGCAAGAGATACTGGCCTACACGACCGAGGCACTCCAAGAGCACGACGCCCAGACCGACGAGGAAAAGGTGGGGCGGATGTTCGAGCAGTACAGAGCCGGCGGGCTCGCCGTCACGGGGGCGGCCGAGACTCTCACCGCGCTCTACAACGGGCAGGCCGACGAGCTGCTCATCGACGCCGCGCCCGCGAACCTCCGCTTCGACGAGCGGCACATCCGCGCGGCCGTCAGACCCTACGACGAGGACGCGGCGAATAGCCTAGACTTTGGCGACCCGCGCGTCGTGGCGGACGAACTGGTGCGCCGGGCGCAGGCGACTGACGCCGGCATCACCTTCGTCGAGAACTCTTCGCTGCTGGAGGAGGTCGGCGGGGCCGGGGCGCTGCTGCGCTACCGGATGTGATGCCCCTTAGTCGCTTGATAACCGGAGTCGCGGCGGCACACACGCCGGGGGAGGGGCGGCTCAAAAGACTTGACGCGCGGCGAAATCTTGATGACGGGGGGGCGGCCGCCCACCGAGGCGGACGTCAGCGCCGACGCGCCACGCGCGGGTCGGGGAGCGGGCGCGGGCGCTTAGCGCCGGGTAAATGAAAGCTATCGGTTCAGGTCGCCGGCAGGAAACGCTCGACGACGGCCCAAGCCCGTGGCGGCTTTTGCGGCAGAGCTGATCATAGCCGGGTAAACAATTCCCGCAGCACCAGCTAGAAGGGGGTAGACGGTTTACATGGATGGGTGTAGAATGGCTACATGGTTAGGAAGTAACAGTACCAGAACAAAATCGAATTGCTCTAGGGAACCCTCGATTTGCTCATCCTCCGGACGTTGCAATGGGGCCACGGCACGGCTACAGCATCAGCCAAGCGATCAGGTCTAACTCGGGCGAGTCCTGCAAGTGGATACGGGCTCTCTTTATCCCGCTTGACACAGGCTGGAGCAGCAACGGCGGTTAAGTTCCGCTTGGAAGATTTCTGAGAACAATCAGAGGGTCAAGGTTTACCGGCTAGCTGCGAAGGATAAAACGCATTTAGCTAGCGAGCGTTCACGCCGGAAACAGCTTTCGGAGGCAGTCAGGCGCGCGTTAGACCTGCAAGGACAGGAGACGAAGGCATGAAATTATGGCGGCGGCGGAGACGGCGTGAAGAAGAGCTCGACGAAGAGTTGCTCGCACATTTCCGGATGGCGGTACAAGACCGCATCGAGCGCGGTGAGACGCCCGCGGAGGCGGAGGCGGCGGTGCGGCGTGAGTTCGGCAACGTAATACTGGTCAAAGAGGTGACGCGTGAGATGTGGGGCTGGGCGTGGTTAGAGCAGCTGCTTCAGGACATTAGATACGGACTGCGTTTTATGCGCCGGGGCCCGGGCTTCACCGCCGTAGCCGCCTTAACCTTAGCACTCGGGATCGGAGCCAATACGGCCATCTTCAGCGTCGTGGACGCTGTCTTGTTGAGGAACTTGCCCGTCAAAGAGCCTGATCAGTTGGTACTCTTCAGGGCGGTGGGGGGAGAAAAATTCGACGTAGGGTGGCACAACGGCAGCATCACTCGGGACTCATCCGGCCAGATAATCAAGTCATCATTCCCCTACCAAACGTACGCGCGATTCCGCGAACAGCAGAGCGCGCTGTCGGACGTGTTCGCCTTCGGCACCCTCAACCTGAACGTGAACGCATTCGGGCAAGCGGATGTCGCGAGCGGGCAGGCCGTTTCGGGCAACTACTACGCGGCGCTCGGCGTCCCCGCGATCATAGGGCGCACTCTGACGGACGACGATGACAACGCGGCGGCCCCGCCCGTCGCCGTCATCACCCACCGCTACTGGCATAGTCGTTTCGGCGGCGACCCGGCGCTCGTCGGTAAGCAGATCAACCTTAACAACGTCGCCTTCACGATCATAGGTGTGACCCCCGCGGGTTTCAACGGGACTATGAATGTGGGATCTTCGCCGGACGTTACGATCCCGGTGGCTTGGGAAGCGCAGGTCATGACCGAGCGTTCCCGCATGAAGAATCATACGTGGTGGCTGCGCCTGATGGGGAGACTCAAGCCGGGCGCGTCGATAGAGCAGGCGCAGTCCCAATTGGCACACGTCTTTCAGCAATCAATACTTGAGCACCGCGCGGCCCGAATATCTCAGGCGCAAGCGGACGGGGGAAAAGCCCCCGCGCCGCTCGACCCGAACGCCCCTCCGCGACTTGCCGCCTTCCCCGGCGGTCAGGGCGAGACGAACACGCGGCTGGGCTACCAACTACCACTCTACATACTATTCATCGTTGTCGGCCTCGTGCTCCTGATAGCGTGCGCCAACGTCGCAAACCTCCTGCTGGCGCGGGCGGCGTCGCGGCAGAGGGAGATTGGGGTGCGCCTCGCGCTGGGCGCGGGCCGGGGACGGTTAATACGGCAACTGCTGACCGAAAGCCTGCTCCTCGCGACTCTCGGCGGCGCTTTCGGCCTGCTGCTCGCGTTCTGGTTTAAGGACGGCCTGTTGGCCGTGACCGAGTGGGGCGGCCCACAGATGCGCGCGCTCGAAATACGGCTCGACTTACGCGTGTTAGTCTACACGGTGGCGCTATCGTGGGCGGCGGGCATCCTCTTCGGTCTGGCCCCGGCGTGGCGCGCCACCAAGGTTGATCTCGCGCCCGCCCTCAAGGACAGTTTCAGGAGTTCAAGTTCCTCCGCGCGCTCGTTGTTCACCAAGGCGCTGATCGTAGCTCAGGTTGCTATATCTCTGTTGCTGATGATAGGGGCCGGGCTCTTCCTGAGCACGCTCGTCAATCTGTACAGAGTCGACCCCGGGTTCAACACCAGTAACCTGCTATTGTTCAGTGTGCAGCCCGGGTTGAGCGGCTACCGGGAGGAGCCGCTGGCGAATCTTTACAGACGGATGTCGGAGCGCATAGAGGCGGTGCCCGGCGTGCAATCCGTCACCTTCTCTGCCAACCCGCTCCTCGCCCGAAGCGCGACAGAACTCGCCTTGCATTTGCCGGGGGCGAACGCCGCGGCGGAAGGTAAAGTGAGGCCGGCGGGCGTCGCCCACGTCCATCAGGTGCGGGAAAACTTTCTGGGCGCGATGGAGATACCACTCGCGGGAGGCCGCGCGTTTACGGAGCGGGACGACGCGCGCGCGCCCAAAGTTGCGGTGGTGAATCAGGCCTTCGCGAGGCGTTTCTTACCGGGCGGGAACCCCATCGGACAGCGTTTCGGTTTCGAGCCAGACGACGCCGGCGGGATAGAGATCGTCGGCCTCGCGCGTGATGCGAAATACACCAGTCAGCGCGATGACATCCCCCCGACAGTTTACCTCCCGTGGGGGCAGGAGTTATCCGCCCTCCGCTCCGCCACCTTCGAGGTGCGCACCTCGGGAGAACCGTCCTCATACGTGACGGCAATCCGTCAGGCGGTTCGTGAGGTGGACAGGAATCTGCCGCTCACGGATGTCAAGACGCAGGACGAGCAGGCCGACGAGACGCTCGCCATGGAGCGACTCTTCGCCAAGCTGTTCGGCCTGTTCGGCCTGCTCGCGCAGACGCTCGCCGCCGTCGGGCTATACGGCGTGCTCGCTTGGTCTGTGACGCAACGCAGGCACGAGATAGGCATTCGCGTGGCTCTGGGCGCCAGCCGCGGTCATGTGATGAGAATGGTTCTTCGCCAAGGGCTGACGTTGACGTTACTCGGTGCTGTGCTGGGGCTGGCGGGAGCCTACGTGCTGGCAAAGAAACTACCGAGCCTGTCGCACATGTTATACGGCGTTGAGGCGACCGACCCGAAGACTTTCGGGGTGAATACAGTGCTCTTAATGCTGGTCGCTTTAGTGGCTTGCTATATACCGGCGCGGCGCGCGACGAAAGTCGATCCTTTGGTTGCCCTCAGGTGCGAATAATGGCCGTGTTGCGAGAAGTACGGTTGCGTTGCGAAAATTAATGAGACAGGGGAGGCCATGATTGGCCGCGGGCTATGCGGCCACCCTGAACCGTACTCTCACGGCCGGAGATGTCACTGCCCGTCACCGGGCAGGATGGCGCGCGGCCGGCCGGGTCGGTATAATCCCCGCGATGCCGTTGAGACGCTCCCGGCTTAAAAGGTTTGTGGCCGCGCTGCTGCCCGTGATGTTCCTGTGGCTGTGCGCGGCCTGCGTCTCCAACTGCTCGCGGGAAACTGCGTCGGCGGCCGATCATACTGTCGCGCACGCTCAGGCCGGACTCACCGAAGTGAAGGGCGCGCCGGAATGCGACGGCTGCCCGTTCGTCTCCTTCCCGAAGGCGACGGCCCCGGAGCGCGCGGCGCTGGACGCCGGCTCCGAAGCCCCACCCGCCGAGGTGGCCCCGACGCCCCCGGCACATTCCGCGGCCGCCGCGCCTTTCGTCCGGCCGCGGGCCCTGCCGCCCGCCACGCCCCCCCCGCTCGAACTCCTCTCGACGCTCCGCATCTAGCACAACCCGATCCCCTCATCCGGGGCCACGTTCTCAGGCCCGCCGCCGAAGTGTGTTCGGCGCGCCGGAGTCTGAACCTCAACTCATCTTCAAGGGACTGGGGTAGTGATGCGACATATCATTCTATTGCTCGCCGTCCTGCTGACGGCGCAGGTCTCATTCGCGCGGCAGCGCACCTTCAAAGTCACGGTCAGGGATCAGGAGACGAAGCAGCCGGTGGCCGGCGCGACCATCGCCGTGAAAGGCACCGAGGTCACCGCGACGACCGACGCCGCGGGCGTGGCCCTGCTGGCGGACGCCCCCGAGGGCGCGCAGACGCTCGAAGTCTTCGCCGTCGGATACGGGACGACGGAGCACGCGGTCGCGCTCGCGCCGGGGGGGCAGGGCGAGGCGGCCGTCTTCATCAGGGTAGACAACGACCTCGGCGAGGTGACTATCGTCGAGACCACGCGCACGGGGCGCGACATCGACGACACGCCGACGCGGGTCGAGGCCATCGACGAGGAGGAGATCGGCGAGAAGATGAGCATGCGCCCGGCCAACGTCTCGATGGTCTTAAACGAGAGCACCGGCATCAAGGTGCAGCAGACCTCGGCCACCACGCAGACGCAGAGCGTCCGCATACAGGGTTTAGACGGCCGCTACACGCAGCTCTTGAAAGACGGTTTCCCGGCCTTCGGCGGGTTTTCGGGGAGCCTCGGCGTCTTAGACATCCCGCCGCTCGATCTGAGGCAGGTGGAGATCGTCAAGGGGCCAGCCGCGACCTTCTACGGCGGGGGCGCGATTGCCGGCGTCATCAACTTCGTCAGCCGCCAGCCGGAGGACGAGCCGGTCACGAACATGATCTTCAACGTGACCTCGGCGGGCGGCGCGGACTTCTCCGCCTTCGACGCCCGGAAGCTCGGCCGCCACGGCTACACGCTGCTCGCGTCGGTCAACTACCAGCGCGAGTACGACGTAGACGACGACGACTTCACGGAACTCCCGCGGACGCGCTCGTTCAACCTCGCCCCGCGCTTCTTCTTCTCGCTCGACGACAGGACGCGCCTCGTGGTCGGCAACTCGACCTCCTACCAGAACCGCGCGGGCGGCGACGTTTTCGTCATCCGGGACGCGGCCGACGCCGTCCACCAGTACTTCGAGCGCAACAACTCGGTGCGCAACATCACGACCGTGCAGCTCGCCCGCGACCTTGAGGGCGGCCGCCGCCTCGTCGCCCGGCAGAGCCTCGCCTTCTTCTCCCGCGAGATCGAGATACCGGACTACCGTTTCGAGGGCGGCCAGTTCAACTCCTACACGGACGTATCGTACTTCCACCCGGTGAAGAACCACGCGCTCGTCTTCGGCTTCAACGCGGCCTACGACCGCTTCAGGGAGGGGCGCGATAGCGGCGGCCCCGTCCCGCGCGACGAAACGCGCGCGACCTTCGGCGGCTACGCGCAGGACAGCTTCGCCGTGACCGAGAAGCTGTCACTCGAAGCCGGCTTCCGCCTCGACCACGCCCGCGACTACGGCACGTTCGCCCTGCCGCGCGTGTCCGCGCTCTACCGCTTCACCGAACGCCTGAGCAGCCGCCTCACCGTCGGCTTCGGCTACAAGACGCCGAGCGTCTTCACCGAGGAGGCCGAGACGCTGCTCTTCAGGAACGTCCTGCCCGTCGGCAACGCCTTGGAGGCCGAGCGCAGCCGCGGCGGCACCTTCGACCTCAACTACCGGGGCACTGCGGGCGAGAAGTTCGCCTACTCGCTCAACCAGATGTTCTTCTACACGCGGATCGAAGACCCGCTGGTGCTGACGCCGCGCGCGGGCGGCTTCTTCGGCTTCGAGAACGCCCCGCGGCCGGTCAGGAGCCGCGGCTTCGAGACCAACGTCCGGCTCTCTTATGACATCGCCAAGCTGTTCGCCGGCTACACCTACACGGACGCGAAGGCCGAGTACCTGACGGGCAACCAGATACTGGCGCTGACCCCGAAGAGCCGGCTCAACTCGGCGCTGCTCTTCGAGCGCGAGGAGGACTTCAAGGTCGGCGTCGAGGCCTACTACACCAGCGGCCAGTACCTGACGAACCGCTTCAGGACGAGGCCCTTCTGGGTGGCAGGGATTTTCGGGGAGAAGACGTTCGGCAAGTACAGCCTCTTCTTCAACGCCGAGAACATCACCGACACGCGGCAAGGCCGCTTCGGGACGGTCGTCTTCCCGCCGCACCAGAACCCGACCTTCGCCGAGATTTACACGCACACGGAGGGGCGGGTCTTTAACGGCGGCGTCAAGATAAGGCTGTGACCGGGAGGGGGCCGTGAACACAACAGCCGGGATGAGTAAGGATGCCGCACGCGCGTCGGGCAGAGCTGTCGCATCGGCCGCCGGGTGCGACCACCCTGACCGCCCCTACTTCGTAGGGCAGGCCGGGAAGATGGATGATCGACGCAAACAGAAGTCCGAGAATCCGAAATGATCCCTAACGGCTTGGCGGGCTACACGCGGTCGCGTTGCACGCCGTTGTTAGCTGCCGCTTCATACGCCTTCCGGCCAGCCGGGCGCCGGCCTGCCCAGCCACACCCACGCGATGTAATCCACCGGCGGCGGCTCCCCGCCGGCCTCGCGCAGGCGGGCGTTGATCTGCCCCCGGTGGTACAGGCTGTGCAGTGCCACCTGAAGGACAGTCTCGCCGACGGTCGTCGTCTCGGGCGCGCGCCCCATCGCCCGCTCCACCATCGCGGCCCACGCCAGCGGCATCGGCCCCGACAGCTTCTCGTCGCTCAGAGCACCGAGGTGCGCGAACGCCTCGCCGTAATAACTACGCCCCCAGAGCATGAGCGACGGCGCGTCGTCGAAGGCCGGGAAGGGCGTCTCAGTCGGCTCGCCGCGCCAAGCGCGCAGGAACGCGCGCTGGACGACGTGCAGGTGGTGGAAGTACTCACGGAGCTTCGCGTCCTCCCGCCCGCCCGCTGACGCCAGCACCGACGCCCACACGGCGGCGTCCGCCCACTCCATGTGCCGGTAGAGATCGATCAGCGCATTAATGTTCATCACGGCAGTCTTCCCATCTCCGCTTCCCTGTAGTCATTTCCGCCCCGTGCCGGAAGAAATCGCATGACGCCCGGCATCACCTGCCGCCCCAAGCCATCGATTCACTTGAGAGCCTTCATGCCGGCGGCCGCGCGCGGGCAGTTATTAGGCACCCGACGCCCGTTTACGGAGCGCCGCGACTTCCTCACGACGCCCCTCGCTAAACCAGTCATTTAGCAAAGGCAAATACTCCAACTGCAACTCCGCGCGCAACTAGAAGGAGCAGGAGACAATGTTGCCGCGCCAGCGCGGTCTGCCGCAACCGCATCGCCACCCGATCCCGCCACCACAATCGATAATGTAATCGTAGGTAATCCCCTCGCCCGGCTCGACCGGCCTCCGGGCGACGACGTGCCTGACGCCGCCGATGGTCTTCACATGGGCATTCGGATCGCTACACGAGTTGATGTGGCGATCAGGCGAGGCCACGAGAACGGAACGTCTTTTGGTCTAAACAAATAACTTTAAATGGCTCTATCAATCGTACCACTGCAAGCATAAGATCAGTTTTGATGTACACGTTGCGATCTCTGAGGGTCATAGTCCGGCCCTGAAATATTGCCGGCTCGGGGAGTCCGGCGCGGCGAGAGCGGCAAGCGGGTCAACCCACGAGCGTGGAGAAACAGTTCCCTATGATCACGCAGGCAGAAAAGGCGGAGAGGCTAAAGGCGCTGCACGAGCGCGAGGGCGCCTTCGTCATCCCCAACCCGTGGGACGTTGGCGCGGCGCGTCTCTTGGCCGGATTAGGGTTCGAGGCGCTGGCGACGACGAGCGCGGGCTTCGCCAATTCGCTGGGGCGGCTCGACGGTCAGGTGACGCGGGATGAGGTGCTCGAACATTGCCGCCAGCTCTGCGCGGCGACCGCCCTGCCGGTCAGCGCGGACTTGGAGAACTGCTTCGCGCGCGATCCCGGCGGGGCCGCCGCGACTATCCGGCTGGCGGCCGAGGCGGGATTGGTCGGCGGCTCGATTGAGGACTACAGCGGCGACCCTACGGAGCCGATTTACGATTTCGGGCTGGCGGTGGAGCGCGTCGGCGCGGCCGCCGAGGCGGCCCGGTCACTCGACTTTCCTTTCACGCTGACCGCGCGCGCCGAAAACCTGCTCCACGGCAGACGCGACTTGGACGACACCATCCGCCGGTTACAGGCGTTCGAGGCGGCCGGGGCTGACGTACTTTACGCGCCGGGCCTCGCGACGCTCGACGAGGTGCGACTCGTCGCGGGTGCTGTAAGTAAGCCGGTGAACGTGCTGGCAACGCCGCTGAAGGGGGTGACGGTCGCGGAGCTGGCCGAAGCCGGGGCCAAGCGCATCAGCGTAGGCGGGGCGCTGGCGCGCGCCGCCATCACCGTGCTGATGCGCGCGGGCACGGAGATGCGCACTCAGGGAAGTTTCGGGTGGGCGTCAGACCTAGCTTCGAGCGCCGACGTGAAGAGGTGGTTGGGCGCGCAGACGTGAGGCCGCGATCCGAGCCTGTGGTGGAAACAATCAAGAGTCGGCCGACGCAGTGGCGAAGGAGGCAATGAACGTGCTCGAACATATTCGGACATATCTGCTGGCGTGCAGCCTAGTCGTCGTCTTGCAGCCCGCGGCGGGGTGGGCACAGTCGAACTCAGGCGCGCCGAAAACAGAACTTCAACAGACTCCCAAGCGACGCGACGGGCGGCACGATTTCGACTTCCACATAGGCACTTGGAAGACGCACCTGAGGCGGTTGCAGAACCCCCTGACCGGCTCGACCAAGTGGGTCGAGTACGAAGGCACCACGGTCGTCCGGAAGGTCTGGAACGGCCGCGCCAACCTCGTGGAACTCGTCGCGGACGGCCCGGCGGGCCACTTCGAGGGCCTGAGCCTGCGCCTGTACAACCCGCAGTCCCGACAGTGGAGCCTCAACTTCGCCAACGCCAATTCCGGCGTGATGGCGCTGCCCACGATCGGTGAGTTCAAGAACGGGCGCGGCGAGTTTTACAACCAAGAGACGTTTGACGGCCGGGCCATTCTGGTCCGTTTTGTCATCTCGGACATCACCCCCAACTCCTGCCGGTTCGAGCAGGCCTTCTCCGACGACGGGGGCCGGACTTGGGAGGTCAACTGGATCGCGACGGACACGCGCGTGAAAGATTGATTTCACAAAGCTCCCCGAACTCCGCCGCGTACGAAAATTAAGCCGCCCCTCGCAGGGGTAACGGAAAGATTCGCAGCGCGGCGATGAGTCCCACGCGAAGAACCGGGCGCGCGATGTGAGAACCGTCACTGCGGGGCGCACTCAGCGCGTCGCGACACTCCGTCGGCTCAGCGCCGCGGCGAGCCGGGCCAGCCCCTCGCGAATAGTGGCCTCGTCGAAGGCGGCGAAGCCGAGGAGCACCCCTTCGGGATCGGGGCGCTTCAAGGTGTAACGGTCGAGCCCCGCTGCCTCGACGCCGTGCGCCGCCGCCTCCGCCTCCGCCTGTCGCGACGACATGCCGTTCTTTAAAAATGCAGCGGTGTAAAGGCCCGCCCGAACGTCGGAGATTTCAAGCAGGCCCTTCAGGTGCCGGCGGCCCCCGTCGATCAGCGCCGCGAGACGGCCGGCGTACAGCTCGCGCATACGCCGCAGATGAAGCCCGAGGTGCCCGCCTTCGATGAAGTCGCAGAGCACCGCCTGATCGAGGCCGAGGGAGCGGAAGTCGGTCTGGAGCCGAAACGCTAAGAAATAGTCGACTAGGGACGGGGGCAGGACAACGTAGCCCAAGCGTAACGACGGGAACAGCAGCTTGCTGAACGACCCGATCAGGATGACGTTCGACCCTCGATCCAGACTTTGCAGCGCGGGCACGGGCCGGCCTTCGAAACGGTATTCGCTGTCGTAATCGTCCTCGATGACGAAAGCCCCGACGCGCGAAGCGTACCTCAGCACTTCCATCCGGCGTCCCAGAGACATAGTCATCCCCAGCGGGAACTGGTGGGCCGGCGTCAGATACATCCCCCGCGGGCGGCCGCACGCCCTCACCCCTGCGGACACGGACAACCCCTGCTCGTCGACCGGCACCGGGACGATCTTCGCCCCGACGTTGGAGAAGGCCATGGTGGCCCCGAAGTAGCCGGGGTCTTCCATCCACACCGGGTCGTCGCGCTTGAGGAGGAGGCGCGCCAAGAGATCGAGCGCCTGCTGCACGCCGGAAACAATGATCAGTTGATCGGCGCTGCACCTCGCGCCGCGGGACGAGCCTAGATAGTGTGCGATTGCCTCGCGCAGGGGGCGGTACCCGCGCCCGTCGTCCTCCGTCCGCAGCCACGGCTTGAAGGTTCGCGCCCGGCGCGCGACCAGCCGGCCCCAAAGCTTTGCGGGGAATTCGGAGAGGGCGGGGTCTCGCATTTGAAAGGGGCGGACGCCTTGCGTCGCGGCCAAGTTCGCGAAGGGCTTCGGGCGGGAGTAAGCCGAAACCACCCGGCGGACATAAGCCGGCGGCGCTTGGCGTTCTGCCCGCAAAGGGGTGCCCGCCGCCGCGCCACGACTCACCCACGTGCCCGCCCCGACGCGGGAGGACAAGTACCCTTCCGCCTGTAGTCGTTCGAACGCGCTCACGACCGTGCCCCGCGACACGCGATGCAGCCGCGCAAAATCTCTCGACGCGGGTAGCCTAGTCCCGGGCTTGAGGCGGCCCTCCAAGATCGAACCGCGCAACTCCGCGTACAGCCAATCCGTCAGGGTCTGGCCCGAAGGCCGGCTGCCCAGCGTGAGTTCAAGAGAGCTGACGGTTTTAGGCATATGGCGTTAATTGGTCTAACAAAAGCAATCATTAATGGCTCTATTAATTGTACCAGTTCAAGTGTAAGATCAGCACGCGGTACACGAGTTACGAATTTTTAGAAGTCGTAGCGTCCGGGACGCTACCGGCTTGGAGGGGCGGATGCGGCGGGAGTCGGCGGGCGAGTTAAGGGTGCCTATGAAGAAACAGGTCGGCCGATGTTAGACCGCGGCGTCATGTCGAGTCTCGGCGGCCGTGTGTACGGATTGGGCGCCGTCGCGCTCGGACTCGTCGGCTTGGTCTGGGGCGACTTCGCGACCGTCTGGCAGCCGGTACAGGCCGGCGTACCCTACCGCGCAGCGCTTGCGTACGTCGCCGCCGTCTGCCTGCTCTCGGCCGGTCTGGCGATTCAGTGGCGGCGGAGCGCCCCGGCGGGGCTGCTGGTGTTGGCGATACTATATTTTATCTTCGCCCTGCTCTGGCTCCCGCGCGTGGTCGGGTACCCACATATCTTTGCCACGTGGGGCGGGTTTCTTGAGCAGATGTCCTTGGTTGCTGCCGCGGCGGTCGTTTACGCGTCTTCGCTGCCGGCCGATTCGGCTAGAGCGATCAGAACATCTCGGATCGGCCGTCTCTCTTTCGGCGTCTGCGTGCTTTCGTTCGGGCTGGGCCACTTCTTTGCTATTCCGGAGACAGCCGGCATGGTTCCGAAGTGGGTCCCGCCGGGCCAACAGTTCTGGGCGGTGGCGACCGGCGTGGCGCACCTGCTCGCGGGCGTCGCGATACTCTCGGGAGTGCTGGCCGTTCTCGCCTCACGGTTGCTCACCGTGATGCTCATCACCTTCGGCGTCTTGGTGTGGGCGCCCTCCCTCTTCGCCCGGCCCCAAGTACACATGGTGTGGGCCGGCAACGCGATCAACCTGACAGTGATCGGGGCGGCTTGGGCGGTCGCCGACTCAATCGCGGGCCGGCGAAAACGGGTCGTATCTGTGAGCCGCAAGCTCACTTCGTGATGGTCAGAGCGCAGCCGCCCGAATGGATGGGTTAATATGAGAATCAATCACGTACCGTCTGCCAAAGCGGAAATGCTTATTCGCAGGCCCGTCGCCGAAGTGTTTGAGGCTTTCGTCAATCCCGCCGTCACGAGTAAGTTCTGGTTCACCGGAAGCAGCGGAAAGTTAGAAGCCGGCAAACAAATCCGGTGGGATTGGGAAACGTCTAACGCCTCCGCGCTGGTGAGTGTGAAGGCGGTCGAACAGAACAGGCGCATACTCGTCGAATGGTCGGGGTACGGCACCACGACGGTCGAATGGCTTTTCACGCCCCAAGCAGACGGCACGACATTCGTCAGCGTTACGAACTCCGGGTTTACCGGCGACGGGGACGAGATTGTAAAGAATGCGTTAGATTCGACGGGAGGGTTTACGATGATGCTTTGCGGGCTAAAGGCACTTCTCGAACACGGCGTAATCTTAAACCTCGTGGGCGACCGGCTCCCCGAGGGAACCGTGAAGAGCTAAAAGGACATCGCTTTGCAGGCGGTTACTCTTGGCTAAAACGCCGAGGCGAAGCGACCGGGCGTACATTTCTACGATATGAAGCCCGGCGAGACGACTTCGTTCCGCGGGAGACAGACGGGGCAAAAATAAGGAGCCGGCTAATAACTAATTCGGGCGGGGCGTGGCCGCGGCAACGCACTTTCGGGATACGTCCCGACTCAAAGTCCTGAGGGTTCTCGCGCCGCCGATCATTCAGACGCCTGTCAGTCTCACTTCATACATAAAGTCCGCGGGGAGGCGAAACTAACTTGCAAAAAATTTCGAGACTTTACGCACTGTGTTTCGTTCTGGCGTTGGCACCATCTTCGCCCGCTTGGGGCCGCACGTATCCAAGTGATCAGGCGACGCCGCTGGTGGTCGGTGAGACGTTCACAATAAACTCCAAAACTCTAGGCGAGACGCGCCGCATCAACGTTTACATGCCTCCCGGCTACAAGGAGTCCGTCGAGGCGCGGCTGCCGGTGCTGTACATGCCGGACGGCGGCATCGGCGAAGACTTCCTGCACGTGGCCGGGCTGGTGCAAGTGTCGGTAGGCAACGGGACGATGCGGCCGTTCCTGTTGGTGGGTATCGAGAATACGGAGCGCCGCCGCGACATGACCGGCCCCACCGAAAATGAGAACGACAAGAAGATCGCGCCGCGCGTGGGGGGATCGGCGGCCTTTAGAAGATTCATCCGCGACGAATTGATGCCACAGGTCAGACGACGTTACCGCACGACCGGCGAGGCGGCGATCATGGGCGAGTCCCTCGCCGGACTTTTCGTCGTCGAGACGTTCCTACTCGAACCCGATCTGTTCGACACCTACGTCGCCTTCGACCCCAGCCTGTGGTGGAACAATCAACAACTGGCTGAAGGTGCCGGCGGGCGGCTGCGCGCGCATCCGAAGATGCAGAAAACGTTGTACTTCGCGAGCAGCGGCGAGGACAGGGAGTCCACGCAACGCTTCGCCGACATTCTCGGCAAGAATGCGCCCCCCGGCCTGCTCTGGCATTACGAGAAGATGCCGGATGAAAAACACTCGACGATCTATCACCCCGCCGCGCTTAAAGCCTTCCGCGCGGTGTTCAAACCGGGGGCCGGCAAGAAGTAGGCGCTTGCCGCATAACAGGTCATCGGCCGCGAGGCGCGGCAACGATTAGCCTACGGGGTTGGCGGCTATTCTTTTACGAACACCCGCAGATGAACATTCAAGAGACGGTCGTGTTGCGGCAATCGTCTCTCGGCTATAATCCGCTCGTTAGTTCATCCGCCGCCCTCCCGGAATCATCCGCTTGAAGCGGAACAAGTCCCCGTTCAAGTGGCGGCCGATGCTGCCTACCGTCTTCGCGGCTTCACTCGTCCAGACCTTCGGTCAGGGCAGTTATGACTTTCGCGGCCGTATCGACGCGTCGCGGATGTCGCGCTCCGCGCCGGCGCTCTGGCGCGGAGCGGGCGCGTCGGCCGACCGCCCGAACTCGTCGTAAAGCGAATGGCTCGTCACCGGCACGCGCTCAATCTTGCGGGCGAGGGCGATGCCGCCCCACACGGCGGCGTAGCCGACCGCGACGCTCAACACCACGTTGAGGATGGCATATATCAAACGCCCCTCCCCGACCAGCCGGATCGTCTCGTACTCGAAGGTAGAGAAGGTGGTGTACGCGCCGACGAAGCCGACCGCGACGGCGAGCCGCAGGTGGGGACTCATGTTCACGCGCTCGGCGGCGAGGGTGAGGAAGAACCCGACGACGAAAGAGCCGGTGACGTTGACGACGAAGGTGGCGAGCGGGAACGGCGTCCGGGCGCGCGCGAAGAGCGTGCCGCCGATGAAGTAGCGTAAGCACGCGCCGAGCGCGCCTCCCGCGGCGACCGCGAGGTAACCAGTCAGCGTCCGCACTTCGCCTCCCCTAAGCAAAAACTCCTAACCATTGCTCACACGCTCGGGCGCGGCATGATTAGGAGTCATCAATCCCGCCACCGGCGGGATGGTTATACGGCGAACCCCATCGCCTTAAAACTGCCGGCGTATTCTACACGGAACGCGCGGCCGGGCGAGGCCGATGACGATCAGCTTGGGCTGTAGTCGCGGCTCGCCCTCGGACTACCTCCGCCGGTTCGGCGAGACGGCCGACTCGTTCGAGGGCGGTAAGTTTCTACGGAAGAGGCGGCGGGGCGTACAGGCGGTCGAACTCTACTTTGACGGTTTGGTAGCACTCGCAGGCCAGCCCCTCCAGCCCCGGCCGGTCGAGGATGCGGATGGCGCCGCGGGTGTAGTCGATGATGCGCGCGTCTTTGAGGCGCTCGGCCGCCTCGCTGACCCCGGCCCGCCGGATACCGAGCATGTTCGCGACGAACTCGTGCGTCAGCCTCAACTCGTCCGAGCACGCCCGGTCGTGCATCATCAGCAGCCAGCGCGCGAGCCGCGCCTCGATCCTGTGGCGGACGTTGCACACGACCGACTGCGAGATCTGCGACATCAGCGCGTGCACGTACCGCAAGAGCAAGGGTTGCAGCGCGCCGCCGCGGGTGAACTCCTCCCGGAGATCGTCGGCCCTCGCCCGCAGGGCCGCGCCCGCCTGCTGCGCGGTGGCCACCTTGCTCTCTTCCGCCCCCAAGACGGCGGAGACGCCGGCCACGCCCTCTCGGCCGACGACCCCCACCTCCAACCCGCCGCCGTCTTCCAAATCCGTCAGCAGAGAAATGACGGCGGTCGTCGGGAAGAACACGTAGCCGAGGGACTCGCCGGGCCGGAAGAGGGTTTCGCTCAACTCCAGCCTGACCGGCTCCAGCCGCGGGGCGAGTCGCTCGTACTCATCCCGTGGGAGCGCGGCCAGCAGGCGGTTCTCAGCCGTGGGGCGGGGCTGCTGCGACAATGGGGGCTCTCCTCGTCCCCGCGCCGGCGCGGGGACTCTCGACGGCCGGCTCGGGAGTCGCCGGTAAAGAATAGCACGCTGATGTTGTCTTCCCGACAGAAGGTGAGGCGTGCTGACTTCCGGTTGTACCTCGACCGGGCGGCGGGCGGGCGGGCGTGGCGATTCGCTCGCCGCGCGCCCTTACGCGCGCAGGACGCGGGCGATGAGACGTTCCAGTTGTTTGAAATCGACTGGCTTGCCGACGCACTCGACGCACCCCGCGTCCACCGCGCGGCGGTGCAACGCGGCGTCCGGGCAGTGGGCCGTGACGGCGATGATCGGCGTGTCCGAGGTCTCGGGCTGAGCGCGCAGGAACCTCGCGGCTTCGATCCCGTTCATCACCGGCATGCTCAAGTCCATCAGGATCACGTCGGGCCGCTCGGCGGTCGCGACCGCGACCGCCTGACGCCCGTCGGCGGCCTCCACGACGCGGTGGCCCCGGTGCTCCAATCTCATCCTGAGCATGAGGCGGATGTCCTCGGTGTCGTCGGCCACGAGAATGATCATGGGGTGCTTCGCTTCCGCAAAACCCAGCCGGGCGGTTACGCCAGCGCGCCGACGCGCCGCAGGAAGGGGCCGAGGGTGTCGACGTAGCCGAAAGCCGGGTGCATGTTCTCTTCGAGCGTCTGCATGATGGCGAAGCTGTACCCGGTCTTCTGTTCCAACAACTCGGCCGCCTGCTCCGAGTCCACGTCTATCTCCAAGGCGTGGCAGAGCCGTGCGAACAGCTCTCGCTGCATCGCCGCGTCGCCGCTCAGGTCACCCCGGTCGCGCAGGATGGCGGTGGCGTTACCCTCCACGGCGTCGCACAGTTGCCGGAACTCCCGCTCGCTAATGCCCCTGCTCATTTCCCAAAAGCCGCCCTAAAAAGTCTTCCAACTGCTCGAAAGTCTCGGGGAGGATGACGTAGTCGTTAGACCCCAAGATCACCTCGCCGCCGTCGGCCACCGTCGCGTCCGCCCTGTCGGCCTAGACGACGCCCTTCACGCCGTCGCCCACCTCGGCGTCCGAGCGGACGCGGCGTCCCGCTCCGATCTGTCGAAGCGGGGGCGTCCGCCCAAACTCAAGCAGGATCATGTCCGGCCTGACGCAACGGGCGCGCTCGACGGCCCGCAACTCGTCGCAGCCCGTCTTCACGCGGTACCCGCGCCGCTCCAGCCCCCGCTTGAGTCCGGCGCGCACGCCGTCAACGTCGTCAACCAGCAGGGTGGTCGGCCCGCTTCATCTTCCCTTCCCGTGCCCCGCAATTCCCCCTGAAACTTCTTCGCGGCCGGCGCTCAGTAGTTGAGGATGTCCTCGTACCTCTTTTTCACTATGCGGTAGCAGTCGCACGAGGTGTCCTCCAGCCCTTCGCGGTCGAGGACGGTCAGCTTTCCCCGCGAGTAGCGGATGTAGCCCGCCTGCTGGATGGTGGCCGCCGTCAGGGAGACGGACGAGCGGTTGGCCCCGAGCATCCGCGCCATGAAGTCGTGCGTGAGCGGGAACTGATCCGACTCGACGCGGTCGTGAACCGTCAGCAGCCAGCGCGCGAGCCGCCCCTCCACCGAATGCAGGCGGTTGCAGAGGGCGGTCTGCGAAGCCTGCGTGAAGAGCGCGTGCGTGAACTTCAGCACCGAGTCGTGCAGCCGCCCGCCCTGCCTGAACTCGCGACGCAGCACCGCCGCCTTAATCTTCAGGGCCGTCCCCGGAATCTGGATCAGCACCCGGTGCGGCGTGGTTTCGATCCCCAGCAGGACGCAGAACCCCAACAAGCCTTCGCTGCCCGTCACGCCTATTTCGATGGCCGCGTCGTGCTCAGTCCCCGTGAGCAGGGAGCCTAACGTGTCGTTGTTGGGGAAATAGACGTGTGTGATCGGCTCGTCGAAGTCGTAGAGGATCGTGCCGAGGGAGAGCGAAGTCTCCTGCAGGTGCGGCGCGAGCCGCTCGTACTCCTCGTGAGTCAGCCCGGCCAGAATCCGGTTCTTAATTTGTCCGTTCCTATTTTTGGACACAGGTATCAACAATCTCCGTACAGAATCGCCCGACGCCGGCGGGGAAACATCCCGCGACACAAGGGTTCGGTTTGAAGGCCTGCTCCTTATGTATTCTGAATAACATAAGCAAATTACTACAAGGGGGGCAGGCCGTCTGTCGGCCAGCCAACTCTGTTAGGTAGCTAACTTAGAGGTAGGGGTCGGCGCGGATCGCGGCCGGGCTAGGCCACGAGGGGGCGGTCGAGTTCCGCCCTCATGACGCCGTAGCACTCGCAGGCGGCCGTCTCCAGCCCGACGCGGTTGAGCACGGTGACCATGCCCCGCGTGTAGCGGATGAGTCCCGCCTGCTGGAAGACGCCGGCCGTCAGGGAGACGGTGGCGCGGTTGGCCCCGAGCATCTGCGAGAGGAATTCGTGGGTGAGTTGAAGCCGGTCTTCTTCGACCCGGTCGTGCGCCAGCAGCAGCCAGCGCGCCAGCCGCTCGTTCACGTCGTGGAGGCGGTTACAGGCGGCGACCTGCGACAGTTGCGTGACTTGGGCGTGGATGTAGCGGTTTAGGATGAGTTGCAGCGTGCCGCCCCGGTCGAACTCCTGTTTCAGCACGCCCGCCTCGATCTTCAGCGCCGGGCCGGGGATTTGCGACATGGTGTTGGTCGGCGCGCTCTCGATCCCGATGAGGGGCGGGAACCCGAGAAAGCCTTCCCTGCCGACTACGCCGACTTCGACGCTCGACCCGTCCTGCATGGGTGTGAGCACCGACACCATCCCCCCGAGCGGGAAGTAGGCGTGCTCTATCGGCTCGTTAGGCTCGTAAATGGAGTCGCCCTGCTCGAACGCGCAGGGTTGCATACGCGGGGCGAGTCGCTCGTACTCCTCGCGGGGCAGCGCGGCCAGAATCCGGTTCCCTAGAGACTGTGATTTTTCAAATTCAGACATCGTTTCCCTTGTCCCGGCTGACTCGGTGAGCCGGCCGACAGACGGCACAAGGAGAAGGTTGCTACTCTCAGCCCGATGTCGAATGATTAAGTTTCGGTAACCCTTCACACGTTACGCGGCAAAGGCCGAACTAGCCAGCCCTGAACCGTTACCCGTCAGGTGTTCGAGCTGGCCCCTGATCGCCCGGTAGCACTCGCAAGCGACCGCCTCCAGACCCGGCCGGTCGATGACGGTGATGTGACCCCTGTTGTAGCTGATCAGCTCGTCTTCCCTGAGCGTCATGGCGGCGCAGGTAATGCCGGCGCGGCGCACCCCGAGCAGGGAGGCGATGAGTTCGTGCGTGACGGGGAGGTCGTTCGACTCCGCGCCGTCGCTGCTCGCGAGCAGCCAGCGCGCCAGCCGGCTATCGACCGGGTGGTGGCTGTTGCAGACCGCGGATTGAGAGGCCGCGAAGAGCGCCGCGTGCGTGTAGCGGAGGATGCGGGATTGCAGCGCCCCGCCGCGCCCGAACGCGGCGCGGAGCACGTCGGCCCTGACTTTCACGGCCGCACCCGGGATCAGCACCACCGCGCGCATCGGCGTCCGCCCGACCCCTAAGATCGCCGGCAGCCCGACCAGCCCGTCCCGCCCCACGATGTTCACCTCCGCCGTCGATCCGTCGGACAGCAGGGAGACGAGAGAGACGAGCGCGCCGCAGGGGAAGTAGACGTCGCGGATGGACTCGTCGGGCTCGACCACGGCCTGCCCCCGCGACAGGTTGACGTATTCAAAGTGACGAGAGAGATTCTCGCGCTCGTCGGGCGAGAGTGCGGCCAGAATGTGATTGCTGATCCGGCGGGAAGATGCTTCGGGCGTATTCATCAGGTCTTTACCTTTGTCCGGGCTGTAAGAAGAAAGCCGACAGACGGCAAGAGGAGAAGACGGCGAGTCCAGACCTGATGTCGTAAGGCGAATTTTCAAAGAAGGGGGCACATCCGACTGAAGAGCATTATAACACTCTTATGTTGCTCGCACAACATAGCGACGCGGGTCGGTAGTGCGGCGGTGTGGAGGGCGGGGGCTAGCGGGACGCGACGCGCGCGCCTTTGAGCAGGCGTTTGACGGTGGCGAGTAGTTCCGAAGTGTTCGGTTTGACGAGGTAGGCGTTCGCGCCCGCGAGTATCCCCGCGTCGATGTCCGACTGGTGGCCGTGGCCGGAGAAGATGACGATGGGCGTGTCATTGTCCACGGCGCGAATCTGTTGGCACAGCGTCAGCCCCGAGACGCCCGGCATGTGGCCGTCGATGGTGTAGAGGCTGAACTGCTCGCGCTCTATCATCCGCAGCGCGCCCTGCGCGTCGCGGGTGCTCACGGCCTCCAAGTCCGACAGGCCGAGCAGGGTCGTGAGCAGGTCGCGGATGCTCTCGTCGTCGTCCACGCAGAGGATACGTTTAATCGGCATCGAGGGTCGGCTTTCTCCGGCGAGCTCCTTCCGGGGCAAAACAGCCAGCAGCAGATTCTCTCCCATGACGATTCTGAGTCCCGGGTCTTGTCGAGGCCGGCGCGGGCGACGGGTAAAAGGGCGGAACGGTAAATGTTAGCTAGCCAACAATGTTAGATATACAACAGAGCGGAAGGGTAAGCAAGAGAGACTAAAGGCGACTGCCGTTCGCGTCAGGGATTCGCGGTGCGGGCGGTGACGTCATGCGTCGGTCATATCTGGTGCCGGCCGAGTTAGCGCGAGCGCAGCCAACCGCCTTGAATCTCTTTCGGGCGGTAATTTATTTGCCACAACTCGTGCCGGACCCGATCCGCGGAATCCGATTAACTTGAGGCATCCCCGGCAGCGCCCTCCCGCCGGCCGAGCCAACAACATTACCGCCCATCTGAGACATCCGACCGCGCGCCGACCCCGCGAGCAGACGCCCGTCGAGCCACCGGACTCGGCGGGTCTCCTCCGCGAAGCAAAAGTGTGCGTGTGCATTGGCGTACAGACGGCCTGTTCCACCGCCCTATAATCAGCTCGCTAACACCAAGCCCCTTCAAAGTCTGGTTAGAGGGTGAAGAACGGGTGAACTCTACGATGAGATCCTCGAAATGGCTGACGTCCGCCCGCGCGGCGGCGCTCGCCGTCGCCCTGCTGGCCTTCGCGCCCGCCGCTTTCGCGCAGCCGAACTCGAACGGCGGCTCGGGCGGGACGACGGCCGCGCGCAACGACAGGGACGACGACACCGACTACGGGTGGATCGGACTCTTGGGGCTGGCCGGGCTGCTCGGGCGCAAGAGGGACACGCACGACCGCGACCGCGACGACCGGCGCTAGTCAAGGCGCAGGCGGCGCTAGACGGGTGCGCCCGCGCCGCCACAGGTCTAAGTGTGATAGGTCGTGAAAGGAGAGGGGCGGATCGGGTGAGTGCCGATCCGCCCCTCCCGTATTGCACGTCGTCGGAGTGAGGACAGCCTGCCGCGTCGGGCGGGCACGCGGTCTTCGGCCAACCGGGCGGCGCTGTCTGCGTCCAATGTGCGCCGGCCGTCTGCGCGCCTTGTATCACTGTCGGTGATGAATGCAAGAGGAAAGCGGCGCGCCTTCCTATGCGGGGAGAGGTACGCGCCGCCTTCTGGTTCGCGCCCCGACTCGCGAGTCGGGGCGCTGTCCACGGAGACACAAATATACTCCCGCGTTCCTCTGTATGCGAGAAATAAGGGTGAAAGGTTGAAGCCGTGAGCGACTTGCTAGGCCGGTAAGATGATACTGAGGTAGGGTAGCGGTACGGTCAACGATTAGCCTTCTTAGGGAGTACGCGCCTGATTCGGGGATTGCTCTATGCTGAAGTCATCGCACGAGCGGGTACTGGACGCGGTCGCGGTCGGCGAGCGGACGCGCGACGAACTGCAAGCCCTGACCGGGCTTAGCGACGAGCGGCTCGGCCTCGCGCTGAGCGAGTTGTTCGACGCGCGGAAGATTTGGACAAGGGAGAGGGGCGGCGAAAGGGTCTACGGCCTTGAGCGCAGGCTCGGTCTTTCGCCCCGTTTACCCCACCTGCTGCGCCGCTCGACCGACCGGGTCTGGGGGACTCGATAGTGCGGGGCGGACGGAAGCAGCCGGTGAGTTCTTGACCGAACGCGACTGACGGGAATCAGCCCTTACAACACAAGAGGGAAGCCTTCGCTTCCCTCGCCGCCGTGGCCTGCCGCTACGCCTCTCCCGTTCCGGTAATCTCGGTAAACAACCAACGGCCCCGCCATTCCAAAAAAAAGAATTTTCAACCTAGCACTTATCTGCCAGCGGCTTACTCGGCCGTTTACTTCGTCCCACAACGTACATTAAAATCCTGCCGTTCCCCGTCCGCCCCCGCCATCTTTTTCGCCATCGTTCCTCAAGGGGGGATTTGTGTCTTCAACGTCAGGTAGAAAGCGGACGGTGATGGTCGTGGACGACTCGGACGACGTGCGCGAACTCGCCGCGCTACAGCTCCGGATGTCCGGCTACGAGGTGATCGAGGCGAGGGACGGGCAGGAGGCCGTCGAACTCGCCAAGCAGAACTGCCCCGCCCTGATCTTCATGGACATCCAAATGCCGGGGATGGACGGGCTGACTGCGACGAAGATGATTCGCGGCATCCGCGAGCTGTGCGCGGTGGTGATCGTGGCCTTCTCGGCCTTCGGCAGCGGCGGCAACCGCCAGAAGGCGATAGAGGCGGGCTGCGACGAGTTCGTCAGCAAGGTCGTCGCCGTCAACCAACTCTCGGCCATCATCGAGCGATTCCTGCCGGCAGGCTGAGTCCGCCCTCTGTCGCCTGCCGCGCGGGCGGGCGCTGAGGCCCGTGCCATACTCCTCCTGCTTACTCCTTTTCCCAGCAGTGTAGCCCGACGACTCCGGCGATCACGATCAGCGCCGGCATCAGCCGGACGAGCGCAGACTTTTCAAGGGCACCCCCTCTCATGACGCGCCCCTTCCGGATGACGCTTCACGGCGCGGGCGCGAAGTTCTTCAGCGGGTTGCCGTAGATGGCCTCGGTCTTCCAGGCGTTGCGATCCCACGGCCCGTCCTGATCGTCGAGGACGGCGACCGGCACCATGACGAAGTTGAGCCCGGCCAGCCCGATGCTGGCGGCGACGCCGTTGTCCACGAGGTTCCCGTCGGGGCCGACGGTGAACTTGATGGAGCGCGACAGCCTCCCGTTGCGCAGCACCTTGACCTCGTACTCGCCGGGGTTCTTGGTGAGCGCGTGGTGCGCCCCGATGCTCGCGTTGTCAGTCACCGGCTTGACGAACCCCGCCTGTAGGTAGCAGTCGATGCGGTTCCACACCGCCCGCTGCGGGAGCTTCTCGGTGGTTTCATGCGTGGGGATGAACTGAATGTCGGACGAGCAACTGCCGCCGCCCTGTATTTGGTTCATCCATTGCAGCGTCACCTCCTGCCCCCGGTAGAAGAGGTGCGGTTCGATGCGGACGCTGTCCCCGCGGACCCAGAACTTTACCTTGAGCAGTTTGAGATTGTCGTCGTAGTAAACGTGGCCGACGGGCAGGTTCCCGTCGTGGTTGGCGTAGTAGACGAACTCCTTGCTGGTCGGGGGGAGGTTCCCGCTCGCGAGCGCCTTCTCGACCTTCGCCCGGCCGGTGAAGAGCGTCTGGTCCGTGCCCTGAAGCTCGTTCCGCATCTTGATGGCGAAGGGGAAGAGGCCGGTCGCGACGGTGCCGCTGTCCGGCAGTTGGTTCTGGCCGCCACACTCGTACATCGACCCGCCCATCACGCAGTGGGTCTTCACCCACGCGCCGCCGCCGGGCTGCGCGACCTCGACGTAGTAGTGCGCGCCGCTCGGCAGCGCCCCCTCGACGTCGAATTTGATCTCGGGCACCCAGCTCCAGACGCCCGAGTTCTCCTTGTAGGAGTTGATCGTTTTCGCACGGAACTGGACGCGGGTCGCGATGACCTTCGGGCCTGCCGCCTGCGGCCGGGCTGCGGGCGCGGGGCTAGTCGCGGCGTGTGCGGCGGGCC